>CBFCZM010000150.1:0-6604 GCA_965602565.1 uncultured Anaerolineae bacterium | reverse complement strand
GCTTTGAGACGTTGGGTCTGCAGACCATCGTCGGGATCGTGCACCCGGAGAACAGTGCGTCGGCGCACGTGCTGGGGAAGCTGGGTATGACGTGCACGGGTCCAGCGGTCTACTTCGAGATGGATGTGCTGCGGTATGAGGTGGGGAGAGAAGAATGCAGAAGGGAGAATGGGCGAGAAAGCGAGCGAGCGAGCAAGCGAGAAAGCGAGAAGGCGAGAGGGCGAGGGGTGGATAGGGCGACCGAGTTCGGACTTGTGGAAGTTAGGAGGGCAGTGTGAGCGAAGGGACTCTGGAGACCGAGGGGAGATTTCACATTGTCGGGCTGGCTTATGTC
This sequence comes from uncultured Anaerolineae bacterium, assembly GCA_965602565.1. Taxonomy (GTDB): domain Bacteria; phylum Chloroflexota; class Anaerolineae; order B4-G1; family SLSP01; genus PWVB01. The sequence continues at coordinate 6,270 of CBFCZM010000150.1, read as the reverse complement.
AGTTTGTACTACAGGGACTTCGATGAGGCCGTGGCCTTCTACACTCGTGTCTTTGGCGCGGCGCTAGAGGTCGACGATCCCGGCGTGATCCGTGGTTGGCATCTGGGTTCGACCTGGCTGACGCTCCTTCCCAGCAAGGGGGGGACGAAGCCGGGCGCCAACCCGTGCAATGCCGAGTTCGCGATCCAGGTGGCTACGCCGGAGGAGGTCGATGTGCTCCTGCAGGTGCTGGTTGACGCCGGCGCCACGCCGGGCTGGGCGGCTGAGGACACCGAGATGTACGATCCGATGCGTTTCGGCTACGTCGACGATCCGTTCGGGGTGCGCATCGACGTGTATTGCCCCCTCTGATTCTTTGCTGCGACCCTCGCATGCGTTGTACTCGGCCTATCGTCCTATCGCCGCACCGCCGGCTCAAGCCTACGCTCAGGTTTCCCGCGGTTTGTTGTTCCTCTAGCCCAACATGGCCTCAACTGTGTGCGTGCCACCGTCCCCAAAGATCGGCACGATGTTCCCCGGGATCGGCTGCCCATCCACCGTCACCTTGGTCACACCCTTGCTGACGTGACCTGGGTTCTTGACCTCGATCTCGTAGGTAGCACCGCGGAAGACGCGATGGACGCGGAACCCGCCCCAGTCGGTGGGAATGCAGGGCTCGATCTCGAGCCCTGCATGGGTGGGGCGGATGCCCAGGATGTACTGGGTCCCGGCCTGGTAGGCCCACGAGGCGGTCCCGGTGAGCCAGCTGTTCCGCCCAAGCCCAAACTGCGGGTGCTCGTTGCTAAGTATGTTCTGGCAGTAGACGTAGGGCTCGACCTCGAATTCGTCGACGCTGTTGTTGCGGGTCGCCGGGTTGATCTGTGTGTAGTACTGGTGGGCGAGATCTCCTCGCCCGACCAACGTCTCGGCGATCATCATCCACGGATTGGTGTGGAGGAAGATGCCGCAGTTCTCCTTTGTGCCCGGCGGGTAGGTGGTGATGCCGCCTTTGTTGGGATCAAAGCCATCGTAGCCAGGGCTGCCGACTTTCAGGCCATTGCTGGTATTGAGATGCTTGTGCGCTGCGTCCAGGGCCTGGATGGCGCGACCTGGTCCTGCGAAGCCTGACATCACGGCCCAGGACTGGGCATTGAGGTAGATCCGGCCCTTATCGTTGAGCCGCGACCCGATCGGTGTGCCGTCGCTGTCGAAGTAGCGGACGTACCACGTGCCACCGCCGACAGTCTCGTCCCACGCTTCGTCGTTCACGCGTTGCCGCATCACGTCATACTGCTCTTGGTAGGCTTGGGTGAGATCAGCGTTTCCCAAGTAGTGCATCAACGCGATCGTTTCCTGCAGGGCGCTGCCGAAGAGATTGGCGTTGAAGAGCGACTCGGCACCGGTGCGCAGGTTGACAGTGTCGTTCCAATCGGCGAAGCCCGCCAACGGCAGCCCGTGGGCCCCCACGTTGTCCCAGGTGAAGGCCAGGGCACGTTGCAGGTGATCCAGTACGCTCCCCTTCTCCAGCGGGGCTCCGTCGCGTCCTTTCTCGTAGTAGGGTAGCTCCGTGTCCAGGAAGGCGAAGTCCCCGGTTTCCTTCAGGTAGGCCGTGACTGCCAGGACGAGCCACAGATGGTCGTCGCCATAGTAGTCGGGACGGTCCTCGCCCTCGGCGGCGTCGCCGATGCTCGCTTCCATCGTCAGGGGATAGAATTGGTGCATCCCTGCACCACTTCCTCGCTGCACCTGCAACAGCTTGGCCAACAGAGCTTTGGCCTCGGCGGGAACATTCCCCACGACGCCCATGATATCCTGAGCGCTGTCTCGCATACCCAGACCCCGCGCGCCGAGCCCCACCTGGTAGCGGGAGAGATAGCGCGACCAGTTCAACGTGATGTAGCACTGCCGCGGGTTGTGGATGTTGAGCATAGCATTCATGGCTGCATCTGGGGTTTCCACCTGTATGCGGCTGAGGTAGGCGTCCCAGGAATCGGCAAGTTCCTTCAAGGCGGCATCGACGGCTGACGTGTCTCGGTAGCGATGGATGCTGTCCATGGCTGCTTCGATGCTCGGATACTGGCCGAGCTGCGTGATCAGTCGTTTGGTCTCGCCAGGCTGTAGTTCGCCCAAGTGATGCAGCAGCGCGCCGATGTTCTGCCCGCGGCGAGCCTCATAGTTGCCCAGTTCCGGATCCTGGAGGCTATCCGGATTGGCCCATCCGCCATAGCCGAGGAACCGGTCGCGATCCGATTCGAAGGAGGCCACGGGCAGGTTGGATGTGAAGGTGTTGACCCGGATATCGCGGAACATGAAGGGGTACTGGGTGAGGATCTTGAGGCCTTCGGGATCGCTGTGGACCCGGCTCACCATCGTCTGCGGCACCCAGTCGTTGTTGTTGAACTGCTTGATGGCCTCGGGGTGCGAGTAGTCCACGACCGGGATGGCGTCAAGGGTAAGAGGATTGTCCGAGATGTTGGAGATGGCGATGTCCCGGATTTCCTGAGTGCCGTTGATGGGGATGAAGATCGTCGTCTCAACGCGGCATCCGTACATCTCGGAGACGATGCTGCTGTAGCCCAGGCCTACATGGCACTCGTAGTGGTCGTAGGCATCGAGTGTCGGAATGAAAAAGGGTGAGAAGAGTCGGTAACCGTCGTCCTGCCGGGTGCGCAGGTAGAGCGTGGTACCCTGGAAGTCGGACACGGGCCGCTGCGGGACGTACCACGTGATGCGGTTGTTGGCGGGGTCGCCTTTGCACAGCGCTGCCCCGCCGGTGTGGTCCGCGAACCCGCCGAAGCTGAGCGTTCCGATGAAGTTGATCCACTTCACCGGTGTCCGCGGGTTGGTGATGACATACTCGCGTCGCGCGTTGTCGAAGTAACCGTAGCATTCGGGCATCTTGTGCTCCCTCCGTGGGTGAGGGCGTCTCAGGCGAGCTTTCCAAACGTTGGTTTGAGTGCCGGGTAGAGGCTGCGGTAGAGCGGATAGAGTTGGTTGTAGGCTGTGACCCGTGCTGTCTGCGGCTCGACGCGATCCACAACCTTGATGTTCTGAGCGCATGCATCGGGCACACTGGCCCACGCACCGGCGCCGACTCCGGCCAACAGTGCTGCACCGAAAGCCCCGCCCTCCGTGGTGTTGACGGTCACAAGCTCTTGACCCAGCACATTCGCCAGGATCTGGCGCCAGATGGGGCTCTTGGCACCGCCGCCGGAGAGGCGTACCTGGCGTATGCTGCCCAGCCCCGCGCTCTTGACCAGTTCCATGCTGTCGCGCAATCCGAAGGCTACACCTTCCAGAACGGCGCGCGTCATGTGAGGTCTGCTGTGGCGCAAGGTGAGGCCGACGAACCCGGCTCGGGCTAACGGGTCTGGGTAGGGAGTGCGCTCACCCGTGAGATAGGGCAGGAAGAGCAACCCTTCGGCGCCGGGCCCGAGGGCGGCTGCAGGAGCCAGAAGGTCGTCAAAGGACGTGTCGGGTGCCAGGGTGTCCCGGTACCACTGCAGGCTGCCGGCTGCCGAGAGCATCACGCCCATCAGGTGCCACGTATCCGGCACACTGTGACAGAAGGCGTGGAGGAGACCCTGCGGCTCGATGAAGGGTTCGCCTGTGGTGGCGAAGACGACACCGGATGTGCCAAGGACCAGGCTGACGATGCCCGGCTCGACCGCGCCAACGCCGACGGCGCCGGCGGCCTGATCGCCACCGCCGCCCACAACGGGCGTGCCGGCCTTCAGTCCGGTCAGTTCTGCGGCTGCGGCACTGATCGTGCTGGATACCTCAGGCCCCTCATACGTGGGGGGAAGCCAATCTGCGGGGATGTCCAGAGCTTCGAGTATCTCGGGCGACCAGTCACGCTTCTTCACGTCAAAGAGGACAGTGCCCGCGCCTCCGGCCTTGTCTGTGCCATACTCCCCCGTCAGCCGGTAGCGTATGTAGTCCTTGGGCAGCAGGATATGCGCTGCTTCGGCGTAGATGTCGGGTTCCTTCTGCTGAACCCACAGGATCTTCGGCGCGGTGAATCCCGTCAGCGCATCGTTGCCCGTGATCTGGATGAAGCGTTCCCTGCCGATCCTGTGGCGGATCTCATCGCACTGCGGTCCGGTGCGCTGATCGTTCCACAGGATCGCCGGACGCAGGACCTCGCCTGCGGCATCGAGCAGCGTCAGCCCGTGCATCTGCCCGGTCAGGCCGATGGCCTTGACATCGTCGCCGGTGCCCCCGCCTCCGGAGAGGGCCTGGCGAATCGAGCTGACAACGCCGTACCACCAGTCGTGGGGATCCTGCTCAGACCAGAGTGGCTTGGGCGTGGACAGCGGCAGCGGGTTGGTGGCGCTGCTCACCACGGTGCCGCTCCCGTCGATCAGCAGTGCTTTGGCGCCAGTGGTGGATACATCAATACCTAAGAATAGAGGGTTGGCCATCTGGGTCTCCTGGTTTCTTGGCTGGCGGGATCGTTGCGTGATCTGTCCCGCGAGGGGCTGTAGGGCTCAGCTCAACAGAAGGATCATGGAGTGTGGAGCGAGCAGTATCCTCGCAGCTTGCTCCATACTTCCTACTCCCTGCTGCTGGTGTTGACAGCTGACCGCCTGAGGCTGTTCTCTACCTCACGCCCAGAATCAACTCATTCACTATCTGGTCGAGCTTCTCGTACTTCAGGCCGCGGGATGCGATGGCGACGCGGTCGAAGCCATGTGCCTTCAGAGCGGCAGCCTTCTCAGCGGAGTAGGCGCCCTTGAAGGCATCCATCGAGCCGTCGTCGGCGTTGATCTCAGCGATGAGCGCCTGGATTTCGCCATCACTATTGAACTGCTCGGCCTTCTCCTTCATGATCAGGTACGTGCGCATACAGCCAAGGGCGAAGTCCTTGACGCCCTGGTAGTCCTCGGTTCGGAAAGCGTGTGCGTCGTAGTGGCGGCTGCCCTCATAGCCCACATCCTCGAGGAACCTGACCAGGTAGAAGGCCTGCTTGAGGTTTTGCGCGCCAAAGCGCCAGTCCTGATCGAATCGGGCGTAGTTCTGGTCGTTCAGGTCAATGTGGAAGAGCTTGCCGGCTTCGTAAGCCTGGGCGACGGCGTGGAGGAAGTTGAGCCCGGCCATGTGCTCGTGGGCGACCTCAGGGTTGACGCCGACCATCTCGGGATGGTCCAGCGTGGCGATGAAGCCGAGGTACGCGCCTGTGGTGGGGAGGTAGATGTCGCCACGAGGTTCGTTGGGTTTGGCCTCAAGCGCGAACTTGTAGTTGTATCCCTGATCCATGGAGTACTCACAGAGGAAGTTCAAGGCTTCGCGGAAGCGCTTGAGCGACTCGACGGGATCCTTGGTGGCATCCGACTCCACGCCCTCGCGACCACCCCAGAAGACATACACCTCGGCGCCCAATTCGGCTCCCATATCCATAGCGTTCATGGTCTTCTGCAGCGCGTAGGCACGTACTCTGGCATCGTTGGATGTGAAGGCGCCGTCCTTGAAGACGGGGTTACCGAAGAGATTGGTTGTGGCCATGGGGACGACCACGCCGGTGTCGGACAGGGCCTTCTTGAAGGCCTTGAGGATGGCAGCGCGTTCGCCGGGGGTGGCGTCGATGGGGATCAGGTCATCATCGTGGAAGTTGACCCCATAGGCGCCGACCTCACCGAGAAGATAGACCAACTCTGCGGGCGAGAGTCTGGGCCGAACGTCCTCGCCGAAGGCGTCGCCGCCGGTGTTTCCGACGGTCCACAGACCAAAGGTGAACTTGTGCTCAGGCTTGGGTGTGTATCTGCCAGACATGGTGTTTCCTTTCTGGATGCTTGAGACTGGATGCTGGATGTTGGATGCCTACAGACCTCCCGTCGCGAACAAGATCATGATGATAGGCCGCCGACCTCTGACTTCGGACTTGAGACGTCGAACTTTGGACTTGACGCTCGCCCGAAACGTTCAGCCCTCAACTGCTTTCAGATACGCCAGATTGCGCTCGATCAACGCCATACGCTGGTCGACGCAGGCTGCTGAGCGTCCGCCGTCGGGTGGCGTGTTCTGGACGTAATCCACCAGACGGTCGATGGTGGTTGTGGCCACGTGCATGCGGGTATCCGATGACGCGTAGTAGATGAAGACCTCGCCGTTGTCGCGGCTCACGGCGCCATTGCAGAAGAGCACGTTGGAGACGTCGCCGATGCGCTCCTCGCCGACAGGGGCCAGCAGATAGCCGCCCGGACGGGCAATCGCTGTGCTGGGATCATCCAGGTCGCAGAGGAAAGCGTAGAGAACATAGCGCAAGCCAGCAGCGCAGCCACGCACGCCGTG
>CBFCZM010000149.1:0-6613 GCA_965602565.1 uncultured Anaerolineae bacterium | reverse complement strand
CTCCCAGTTGCAGAACGTCGTTGCAGAATCCTGGGACGATGCCCAGGCAGCGATCCGGTGGCTGAAGCGCAAGCGTGCCGGACGCGCCACGTTCCTCCCGCTGGATACCCTTCGCCCCCCCCATCCGCTGGACGTCCCATCGATGCCCGGCATCATCGGTCTGGGATCGGACCTCGTGGATTGCGATCCTGTCTACAAGCCGGCCGTGCACCTGCTGCTGGCACGGACCGCCATCGCCCAGAGTCTCGATGCAGCCCGGCGCCTGCACCGCGAACTGCACGGGAGTTACCGGATTGTAACCTTGGATGGCGAGATCTTCGGATCCGGTGGTTCGGTCACCGGAGGCAGCGAAGGCAACTCGCGAGGGCCAGGGCTGTTGTCGCGAGAGCGCGAACGCCGGGAACTGCGCCAGGAAGTCATCAAGACGCGGCGGGATGCGAAAGCCGCACGGACTCGGTTGGCAGGGGTCGAGGAACAGGTACAGTCGCTCACCCAGACGCAGAGCGCGCTGCGCCGGCAGCATCAGGAGGCCGAGAAGCTCACGCGCCGCCTGGACCGGGAAGTCGAAGAAGCTGCGGGTGAGTTGGAACGGGTGCTGCAACAGACGCAGTGGCAGGAATCCCGTCTGGCAGATGCCCGACAGCAACAGGAAAAGACCAAAGCGACACTGGAGGAACTCGGGCAGGAAGCGCACGAGGAGCAGATCGAGCTGGACAAGCTGGCGGCACGAGAGAGGGACTTGGACACCCAATTGGGCGATCTTGCCGACGACGACACCGCCCGCTTGGTCGCCGACCGCCGGACCACAGTGGCCGTGTTGGCCCAGGAGCGTGAGAGCCGCAGCGTGTTGCTGGACAGCCGCCTGCGCGAGATCACACGGCTCGAACGCCAGATCGAGGCACAGGAGCACCGCGTCCGCACACTCCAGGGAGAACTCGAGGCCCTGGAGGACGATCTCGACCTGCTCGCGGCTAGCTATGAGACCGCACGATCCAGGGCTGATGCCCTGGCCGCCCAGGTCGCGCCGCTAGAGGCCCAGCTGACAGAAACAGAAACCTCTCTGGCCAAATCGGAGCTGAGGGAAGGTCAGGCACGCAAGGCCCTGAGAGGGGCAGAGCAGCGTTTGAGCCAGGCCCAGGTCGATGCCGGACGCCGGGAGGATCAGGTCCAGGCGCTGCGTCGTGAGATTGAGGAGACGTTGGAGATCGTGATCAGCAACCTACCGGATGCGATCTCCACCCAGCAGCCGCTGCCCCTGGATGACATCGTCAGCCGCCTGCCAACCATCACTGAGCTGCCCCGGGGATTGGAGAACCAGATCCGGGATCTCAGGACCCAGATCCGACGACTGGAACCCGTCAATACGGTCGCCAAGGAGGAGTACGCCAGACTCTCAGACCGCCACGGATTCCTGCGCGAACAGATGGAGGATCTGGAGCGCGCTTCGGCGCACCTCCGCAAGATCATTGGCGAGCTGGACGAGATGATGGACACGATGTTCAGCACCACGTTCTCGTCCATCGCCACGGAGTTCTCGCGGGGCTTCGAGCTTCTCTTCAGCGGCGGCAGCGCCAGGCTGGTCCTCGCGGAAGAGGAGGGTGTGCGTACCGGCGTCGAGATCACGGCCCGTCCACCGGGCAAACGCACGGCCAACCTGGACGTGCTGTCGGGCGGCGAACGGAGTCTGACCGCCGTAGCCTTGATCTTTGCGGTGATGCGCATCAGCCCGACGCCCTTCTGTGTACTCGACGAGGTCGACGCCATGCTGGACGAGGCCAACGTCGGTCGCTTCCGCCGCTTCCTGCAGACGCTGGCTGAGGACACGCAGTTTGTCATCATCACCCATAACCGAGCTACGCTAGAGGTGGCAGACACCCTTTACGGTGTCTCCATGGGCGAGGACGGTGTCTCGGAGGTACTCTCCCTTAGTCTTGAGGATCTGCCGGCGTCCGACGATATCTAGAGGATTCAATGGTGATCCTGGATCTGCAATGGGTGCTGTTTGTAGCTCTCTGCGCCGCCATCCTTGCGCTCGGCAGCGTGGTGTGGGCTCTGCGTGTGGTCGGAGCCCGGCATCGCAGAGCATCGAGCGACGCCAGCAAGACTGACACCATTTCCGACGAGCTACAGCGTGCTCAGCGGGCAAGCCGCTCACTGATCAGCGACCTGGGGCACGAGCTGCGCACGCCCATCGCCACACTGCTGACCCATATCGAGATTCTCGGATTGGGCGATGTCGGCGACGACGTTCACACACAGTCCCTGCAGCTCGCCAAGCGAGAGGCCCAGCGCATGTCGCGCCTGATCAACGATATGCTTGAGCTTGGACGGCTGGAGATGACGCAGACGCTGACCCGTCGGCCCGTGAGTCTGCTGACGCTCGTGGAGGACGTGGTTGCCCAGACGATGCCACGAGCAGTGGCGGCAAGCATCACCGTGGACACTGTCAGCCCGACTACGCTGCCGCTGGTGCTGGGCAACACAGATCGTCTACGCCAGGTCTTGCTAAACCTGTTCGACAACGCCTTCAAGTACGCGGGGGACGGGTCACGGGTCACGGTCGAAATCCGCACCGTGGCCAATGGGGTCGCCTGCACAATCTGCGACACCGGGCCGGGCATTCCGCTGGAGCACCTCCCATTTGTCACACAGCGGTTCTACCGAGCTGCGGCGGGAACCGTTGAAGGCAGCGGGCTGGGTCTGGCTCTGGTGGCAGAGATACTACGCCACCACGGCAGCGAGCTTGAGATAACGAGTTCCGTCGCCAAGGACTCTGGCACATGCGCGCGCTTCGTGCTGCCGCCGGCTGCTCCAACAGGAGGAGAGTGACGATGATCGGCCCAAGATCTCGCCCCGGCATCTTGCGTGTCGCCAAATGGATCCTCCCCCTCGTCGCTATCCTGATTGGCTACTGGGCTCTCCCCATCTCTGGCCGGATAACCATCACCACGAGTGAACAAACGACGGGACTCTGGCCCCACTTCTCGCACGAGACACAGGCCACAGAGGCGGGGCAACTAGGCACCTTGACCGTGGTGGATACCGAGCCGTGGCCATTCGTGCAACTGACTGTCAACGGCGAACCTGCCCAACCCCAAGGAGAAGCAGTCCGGCGGACCGGCACGTGGCAGTGGGCCTGGACCTACGCTGTTCCCGAAGGCGACGGTTACACCGTCACGTTCTACCACGACTGCCATACAGGGTGTCAGGAGCGCGGGCGCCTTGCCGTCGGCGCTCCCGCCAACCTTCCGCCGGCCGGCATACCGACCAAGCTGGGTGTGGTGATGCCCAGCCTGACGCGCGACTGGCACGGTCGCAGCGGCTGGGTCGTGGAGGTGACCTACGCACTGAGACCGGAGGATCCCTATTGGGGCGTTGATGATCTCGCCGTCCGAGTAGCCCAGCACCACGCCAAGGGGCTCAACGTCCTGATCCGCGTGGACTACGAGCAGCGGCAGAGCCTCCCCCCGACGGAGGATTACGTGGCGTTGGCCGAATACCTGGCCTATTCCCGACGTCTGGCCCGCGACGATCGGCTGAGCAACGTCTACGGACTCATCATTGGCAACGACTACAACGCGGCAACAGCAGCGATGCTTGCACCCGATCGGCCGACGACTCCGGCCTGGTACGCCCGCGTCTTCAACGGCTATGGTGAGGACCTCACGCACACCGACAATGTGGTCCAGATCGTGCGCAGCGAGAATCCCCAGGTCAAGCTCATCGTGGGACCGCTGCGTCCCTGGATCGCAGACCAGGGCGGCGCCCTGCCCTATCCTCCCCATGACGTGCCGTGGCTGAGCTACATGAACACGCTCGTCGCTCTGCTGGACGGGACTGCGCAAGCTAAGGCCGCCGCGGGAATCCCGCTCGCCGCACCGGACGGCTTCGACGTCCAGGCACCAGGAAGCCCGGATGCGCCCGAGATGGCAGGAGGATTGCGGGCTGACGAGCCCAGGGCCAACCTCGCGAGGCAGAGCTGGGATGGTGCCCAGGCCGGGTTCCGCATCTACGAGGACTGGATGGCCATCATCAACAGCTATCCGTCCACACAGAGCTGCCCGATCTACATTGTGTCGACCAACACCTACAGTCGCGCAGACGAGATCCCACCGGCGCAGAACTACCCCGCAGGATGGCTGACATCGGCACTGGACGTGGCAAACCACGACCCGCAGATCAAAGCCCTGGTGTGGTTCCTGGACGAGTTCCCGCACAGCGATGAATGGGACTGGTTCAGCCTGAGTGAGCAACCGGGCCGGCTGGTGGATGCTGCCGTGGAGTTCGATGCCCTATTGCGGCGGTGACCATGCCTGACCCTATTCGTGTCGTGCTGGCCGACGATCATCCGGCACTTCGCTTTGGGCTGCGCGTCCTACTCGACCGCGAGCCCGACATCTCCGTGGTAGGAGAGGCGGACGACGGCCCCACCGCACTGGAGATGAGCCGGACTTTCACCCCCGATGTGCTGGTCCTGGACTGCCAATTGCCAGAGATGGACGGGGCCGCCGTCGCCGGCGAAATCGCCAGCCAGGGCATCCCGACACATGTCGTGGCGCTCTCCGCCTACGATGACGACCGCTACATCGCCGGGATGGCGCACGCCGGTGCAACCGGCTATTTGCTGAAGAACGAGGCGCCCAGCCGTATTGTCTGCGCCGTTCGCTCGGTCGTGGCCGGCATCCCACTGTGGACGCCGGATCAGCTGGCGCGCGCCGCACGCTGGGAAGCCGAGATCGTCCGCGTCCGCGACGGCTTGACAGACCGCGAGCGTGAGGTCCTCGGCCTGGTGACCGAGGGACTGAGCAACAAAGAGATCGCCCAACGACTCGTGGTTACCGTGCGCACCGTGGACTTCCACGTCAGCAATATCCTGCGCAAGCTTGATGCGGTGTCCCGCGTCGAGGCCGCGGTGTGGGCACAAGCCTACCTGAACGTCTAGATCCTGTAGAGGCGGCTCAGCGATTGTCGGTGTAGACCTGATGCTCGTCGGCGCACACCGGCCCCAGCGGACGGCGTGCTATCTCCGAAGTAGGCAGGATGCCTGCAGCCCACAGAGAACCCGACCGCAACCTGGCGATTCCTACAGTAGACCATTGCTGTACCATAGGCTAGACTGAGTACAGGACACGGGACAAGGGATCCCACGGCAGCACTGTGGGCCCACTGCCCATGAAGCCCAAGGAGGCACAGCAATGTCACAAACAGCTATGACGCCGGAGGCGCCGAAACGCCCCCGGCCCCGGACAGCGTCAGCCGTCATCGATCGGCTCTTCAAGGGAGCGACCGTCATTCTGGCAGGCTTTGTTCTGCTGGGTCTGCTCTTCGTTGTCGGGCGCTCTGCCATCTACAAGATCCACGAGTACGAACGCGGGCTCCATCTTCGCGGGGGGCGCTTCGTCTCAGTAGACGAACCGGGATGGCACGTGCAGCTTCCGCTGGTGGACACGGTCATCATCGTGACCGTCAGCGAGCGGCTGGGGTACGTCGAACGGGTCCCGGCGATGACCTCGGACGACGTAACGATGGATGTCTCGCTGCAGTACACCTACCGGGTCACGGACCCCAAGACATTCGCGCTGCAGGTCGATGACTCGGAACGGATCATCTTCGAGTTCGTCCAGGGCAAGCTGCGCGACGTGGTCAACACCAAGGACATGACCGAGGTGATGCACAGCCGCGCGACTATGAACCGCCAGGTGATGGATGCGCTGGCCCAGAAGGAATCCCAGTACGGGGTCCAGTTCATCACCGTACAGATCCAAGGCGCTTCGCCACCTGAGGAAGTGGTGGCGGCGATCAAAGATCGTATGGTCGCCGTGCAGCGGCAGGAGCAAGCCCAAGCCGAGGCCGCGCAGCGTCGCACTTTGGCAGACGCCGAGCACTACGCCGCGCAGAAGCTGGCCGACGGAAACGCCTACGAGATCACCACACTGGCAGAGGCAGACGCGGAACGCATCACCATGACTTCTGCCGCGGAGCAGATCGCGGTCCGGGCTATGCTGGAGGAACTGCAGAGCCGGGGCGATCTGGCCGAGGCCTACATTCAGCTGCTTATCGCCCAGGAGCTGAGAGATAACAGCAAGTGGATCATCAGCGGGTGGCAGTCCGGCGACGGCGTCGTACCGAGGATTGAGTTGCCGGAGACACCCTAAACGGCTCGGTTGTCTCCAAGCGTGCCGTGGAAGGGAGTCTCTATGAAAACTGCACCCTGGGTTCTGTTCCTGCTGGCCATTGTGATCTCCTGCGTGGGCGGAACGTGGCTGATCCGCGAGGGAATCGGTCCCCTGCCACAAGAGGATCTATCAGTACCACAGATCTACGCCTATCGTGATTGGCAAACCGTGAGCATTCAACTGGAGCAGGGCAACGTCGTGCACATCCGCGCGCGCGGCACCTGGCTCTACACGCCCGGTGAGTACCACGGCCCCGAGGGACACGCGGACTACCCGGCGCCGGACACGTACCCCATCACTGGCTACAGCGTGCCGGGAGGCGTACTCCTGGGGCGGATCGGCGAGGATGGCCCACCCTTCATCGTCAGCCGCGGACGCACCGTGGTTGCTGATCGAGCGGGTGCTCTCTACTTCCGCATCAACGACGATATCCTGAG
>CBFCZM010000148.1:0-6631 GCA_965602565.1 uncultured Anaerolineae bacterium | reverse complement strand
CCTCAGGCCAAAGCCTTCATCGAGCGTGACAGCGACGTCGTCTCCCCGTCCTACACTCGCGGCTACCCCTTTGTTATGGGGCGCGGCCGCGGGACCGAAGTCTGGGATGTGGATGGCAACCGTTACCTCGACTTCAGCAGCGGCGTGGCGGTGACGTCGACCGGACACAGCCATCCTGAGGTCGTCCGGGCTATCCAGGATCAGGCCGAGCGATTCCTGCACATGTCCGGCACCGACTTCTACTACCCCAACCAGATAGAACTGGCTGAACAGCTGAACCGGATCGCGCCGATGGATGTCCCGGCGCGTGTCTTCTTCACGAACTCCGGGGCCGAGGCCATCGAGGCTGCAGTGAAGCTGGCGATGTATGCTACCGAGCGGTCATACTTCATCGCCTTCTACGGCGGGTTCCACGGTCGCACACTGGGCGCGCTGGCGTTCACCGCCAGCAAGACCGTGCAGCGCCGCTGGTTCAGCCCAATGTCCCCGCCGGTCACACATATTCCATTTCCTGATCCGTACCGCCCCGTTCTGGCCGGTCCGGGCGGCGATGAGGGGGAGGCGGTTATCCGGTTCCTGGAGGACGTGGTTTTTGCGCGCAAGATCTGCCCAGAAGAGGTCGCGGGGATATTGGTCGAGCCTATTCAGGGCGAGGGTGGGTACATCGTCCCGCCGCCCTCGTTCTTCCCCGCACTGCGCCGACTGTGCGACAAGTATGGCATCCTGCTGATTGTGGACGAGGTCCAAAGCGGAATGGGGGGCACCGGAAAGTGGTTCGCGATCGAGCACGAAGGGATAGAGCCGGATATCGTCGCCGTGGCCAAGGGGATTGCATCGGGGATGCCGCTGGGCGCCACGTTGGCGCCGCAGGAGCTGATGAACTGGCCCGCCGGCTCGCATGCCAGCACTTTTGGCGGCAACCCTGTGTCATGTGCCGCTGCTCTGGCTACGCTCCGCTTGCTGGAGAATGGTATGATCGACAATGCCGTGCAGATGGGCGTCGTGCTCAAACAGCGGCTCCGTGAGATGATGCCGGGCCATCGATGTATCGGCGACGTGCGCGGGCGCGGCTTGATGGTAGGTATTGAGATCGTCAAGGACCGCGACACCCGAGAGAGGGCTCCGGAATTGCGGACCCGAATTGTCTCAGAGGCGTTCTACCGCGGTCTTCTGCTGCTCGGTGCCGGGTCCAACACGGTGCGGTTTGTGCCGCCCCTCAACGTGAGCCCTGTGCATCTCGATGAGGCGCTGGAACGCTTTGAGTCGGTGCTGACCAGGGTGGAGGCTGGATAGGTCCAGGTAACAATATGTCGCTGAATCTGTACGATTTCCGCATTCGCCAGCGTGACTATCTGCTGAGCATCACGCGTGCCATGGTGTCACGGCTCAACATCCGTGCCGTGCTCCGGCTGATCTTGCAGGCTTCGGTGGATATGCTTCAGGGGCAGTCGGGGGTGATCGCTCTCAACAACGAGAGCGGCACCTACGATTTCTGGGCCAGTTACGGTCTTCCCCCTGCGCTGGTGGATTCCTTCCAGCTCCTCGTCGAGGATGTGCCCGACGTCGACCGCATCGAGGACTTTCTCATGCCGGATCTCGCCGACAAACTCAGGCGGATCGCCGAGGAGACGGGGCTGTTGTTGGGGCAGGTCGTGGCGCTGCCCATGGTGGCCGAGCGCGAGCTCCTGGGCATGATCTTCATCTTTCGTGCGCAGAGTTCACGGTTCTCGCCGGACGACCGCCAGATCCTGGCGAGCTTCGCAGACTATGCCGCCGTCGCTGTGCGCAATGCTCGGGTCTATGAAGAGGCCGAGACCGAGCGCCGGCGTCTGGATGCGCTGCTGGACTCCAGTGCCGACGGCATCATGGTGCTCCGTCCGAACCTGCGCATCGAGCGCATCAACCGTGCCCTCGTCTCGCTCACCGGCTGGACGGCGGAGGAGGCCGTTGATCGCCACCACGATGAGGTCATCAAGTGGGCGCAGCGCAGCTCGCGGATGACGCTCGAGGACGCCGCTGCCCAGGGTTGGCCCACCGAGGAGGGGCGGACGCTGTATGTGGAGGGGGAGCTGCGCCGACGGAACGGCAGTGTGGTCTCGCTAGCTATCACCTATGCCCCGCTGATGACGAAGGGCGGGCACTTGCTCAATATCATTGGGACGGTGCGTGATATCACACGCTTCCGGGAGTCGGACGCGCTGAAGGACACATTCATCTCTGTGGTGTCACACGAACTCAAGACACCGGTGGCGATCATCAAGGGGTATGCCGAGACCCTGCAGCGTCGCAAGGTGCAGGCTGACGCGGCTCTGGTTGAGGACATGCTCTCCGACATCGTCCAGGAGGCCGACCGGTTGACGCGGTTGGTCGACGACCTGCTGGATGCGTCGCGGCTGCAGGCGGGTGGGCTGCCGTTCCGGGATGTCGAGGAGGTCGATCTGCGCTTCCTCGGACGGCGTGTGTTGGAGCGGTACGGCTCTCAGACTACCAAGCACGAGCTGGTTCACAGCTTCCCGGAGGACTTCCCGTCGGTTCTGGGCGATCCTCAAAGGTTGGAGCAGGTGCTTGACAACCTGGTTTCGAATGCCGTCAAGTACTCCCCCCGGGGCGGGGTGGTTGAGCTGCGCGGACGTGCAACGCCGGCCGAAGTCGTCGTCTCCGTCTCGGATGTGGGCGTCGGCATTCCCCTGGATGAGCAGGAACGCATCTTTGATCGCTTTTACAGGGTGGAGGGTCCGGAGACGCGGGCCGTCTCGGGCACGGGCCTGGGACTCTATCTCACCCGCGCAATTGTGGAGGCTCACGGGGGACGGTGTTGGGTCACCAGCGCCCCCGGGCGTGGCTCCACGTTCTACGTTGCTGTGCCACGCGAGACCAGTCTGGCTATTTGGCGCGATGGGAGTCTGGTATAATAGCGCTTCGCGTGCGGTGACCTTGTGACCCTGTTACTGAAGGAGTAAGTTGATGCCACCTAGATATGCAGCTGCCGTGACCTGTCCATCGTGCGGCACAAGATTTCAGGCGCCCGTCCAGCAGATCCTGGACGTCCGCGTCGAGCCGGACGCGACGAGCCGCGTGCTCAGCGGACGTGTTAACGTCGCACAGTGCCCTACCTGTGGTACCGGCGGCGCACTGAACCTCCCCTTTATCTACCACGATCCGGCGAAAGAGATCGCTTTGCTCTATCTTCCGGTCGACTCCGGCGCCAATCTGGTTCAGCGGCAGAAGGTCGCAGGCCAGTTGAACCGGCAGCTTCTGGATGCGATGCCACCCGAGGAAAAGAAGGGGTATCTACTGCAGCCCGAGACCTTCATCAGCCTGGAAACGCTGGTGAAACGTGTGCTGGAGCTGGAAGGCGTCTCGGAAGAGGAGATGGCCCGCAGCCAGAGCCAACGCGAGTTCGTGGGCACGCTGCTGCAGGCTCCTCAGGAGCAATGGCCTGAGTTGGTCTCCGAGAACGAGGCCCTGATGGACGAGGGGCTCTTTGCGTTCTTGGAGTATGTGATGCAGTTGACGCAATCGGCGCCTCAGGCCAACTCGGATATTGAGACGATCGAGGCTCTGCACGAGTACCTCGTGCAGCAAACCGACATTGGCCGGGATCTGGCGATGCGCGCCGAGATTCTGCGCAGCTTCGCCGAGGATCCGAGCGCTGAGTCGCTGCTGGAGGCCCTGATCAAGGCAACTGACGACGAGACGATCAGCGTGCTTGTGCAGTCGGGCATTTCGTTGATGGACTATGGGTTCTTCCAGCGGCTCGTGGGCCGCATTGACGAAGCTTCTGCCGTGGAGAAGTCGGCACTCCAGGTACTGCGGCGCAAGATCCTCGATGTGCGGGATGAGATTGTGGATGCCGGTGAGACAGACGTTCGGGATCGGTCGGTGCTGCTGGGAAAGCTGCTCTCCACTGAGGACCCCGTCCGTATGGCCAGGAGCCACCTCTCCGAGTTGGACGATCTCTTCTTCACCGTCCTTGGAGCACAGTTGCAGGAGGCCCAGCAGCGCGGCGATCAGCAGGGAACTGAGGACCTTCAGCGTGTGGCAACCGCCGTCAACCGGGTGATGGAGAGCACGATGCCGCCGGAACTCGCCCTGACGCGCCGGCTGATGGCGGCGCCCAGCGATGAGGTGTTAGTGGAGCAGCTCCAGGCGATCCGCGAACTCCTGACGCCACGTTTCCTGCAGTTCCTGGAGGCACTTGAGGGCTCTATGCGCGAGCAAGGTCAGGACGCATCTGCGGATCGATTGGTGGAAATCCGCGCCAAGGCCCAGCAGGTCGCACCGGATGGAGTGCCACAGGTTGGCCCGCAGGCTGAATCGGCGTCTGCGCCGCCTGCGCCGCCTGCTACGCCGGCAGAGGACGTGCGGCCCGCTGATGGTGAGGAACGCACGCCCTCCGGCCTGATCATCGCCAGGCGGTAGGGAACTGGGGTTTCGATGATAGAATGGGGATGAGGGTCACCCTCATCCCTATCTCCGTTTCTGTAGCCGGGTGTGACCGCCGGGTTGGCACCCTTGTGAGGGGAGGATGTATGCCTCGTAACAAGCTGATGCTCATCGATGGGCACTCTCTAGCGTATCGCGCGTTTCACGCGCTCCCAGCTGACCTCACATCGCCCTCCGGCGAGTTGACCAATGCCTCCTATGGTTTCACCTCAATGCTCTTGACGGTGCTGGCGTCGGAGACCCCGGACCACCTGATCGTCTGTTTCGACAAAGGTCCGTCCTTCCGCGTCGGCGTCTACGAAGACTACAAGGCGCACCGCGAGAAGATGCCCGCCGAGATGCGTGGCCAAATGGCCCGCATACGCGAGATCGTCACCGCGTTCGGTTTGCCCATCGTGGAGCTTGAGGACTTCGAAGCCGACGATCTTCTTGGCACACTGTCGCGCAAGGCTGCCCAGCAGGACCTCGATGTGGTCATTGTGACCGGCGATCGGGATGCGCTGCAGCTCGTGGACGACCGCATAACGGTTCTGACTTCGGGCCGCCGCTTCTCGGATACGATCCACTACACGCCCGACAAAGTGCGCGAGCGCTACGGCCTGGAGCCGGGCCAGCTCATCGACCTGAAAGCCCTCGTCGGCGACAAGTCGGACAACATACCGGGCGTCAGAGGCGTGGGTGTGAAGGGCGCTACGACCATGCTTCAGGCACACGGGACGCTTGACGCGGTCTACGAGCACATCGGTGAGCTGTCCACGCGCTATCAGAAGGCGTTGGGGGCGGGCAAAGACGCGGCGTATCTGAGCCAGCGACTCGGGCGAATCATCCGGGATGCGCCGGTGTCGCTGGATCTGGATCGCTCCCAGTTGATGGACGGCTTTGACCGCGAGTTGGTCCTGAATCTGATGCGTCAGCTGGGGTTCCGGACGCTGGTCAGGCGTATCCCCGGGATGCGCAGACCGGCCGACCCGGCGCGAGGTGCGCAGCTCTCCATGTTCGAGGAAGCGGCGCCTGCCGAGGCCGGCCAATCCGTGGGGGACTACCACCTGGTCGATACGGTTTCTGCATTGGAGATGCTGTGCAGGCGATTGTCTGCTGCTGCTGCCGTGGCTGTTGATACTGAGACGACGGGCATTGATGCCGTGTCGGCAGATCTGGTGGGGATCTCCATCACCGACACTGAGGGCGAGGCCTGGTACATCCCGGTCCTGGCCCCGGCGGGGGAGAAGACGCTGCCTGCTGATCTGGTGGTGCAGCATCTGGGCCATCTACTGCAGGACCCGGGGATCACCAAATTGGGACACAATCTGAAGTACGACATGAAGGTGCTTGCGCAGGCGGGGATGCCTGTGGGCGGAACGCTTTTCGACACGATGGTGGCCGAGTGGGTGCTCAACCCGGATGCGGGGCTGGGGCTGAAGAGCCAGGCCTGGACGCGCTTGGGCGTGCAGATGACGGAGATCACCGAGCTTATCGGCTCCGGACGGAGCCAGATCACGATGGCCGAGGTCCCGGTGACCAAGGCCATGCCGTATGCCGCAGCCGATGCAGATATGACCTACCGCTTGTGGACGAAGTTGGCCCCGGAGTTGCGGGAGCGTGAGCAGGATGAGCTCTTCCGCGACCTGGAGATGCCGCTGCTCCCCGTGCTAACAGAGATGGAACTGACCGGCATTGAGGTCGACAAGGCGTGGCTCCTCGAGTTGTCGCATGAATTGGCCGCGCGATTGGCTGATCTGGCTGCGAGCATCACCACGCACGCCGGCAGTACGCTCAACATCAACTCCACGCAGCAACTCTCGGATATCCTCTTCGACCGGCTGGGGCTGCCGACACGCGGCATCCGCAGGACCAAGAGCGGCCATTATTCGACCCGAGCCAGTGTTTTGGAAGGGCTGCGAGGGAAACACCCGATCGTGGAGGATATCCTGGCATACCGGGAACTTGCCAAGCTGAAGTCGACGTACGCGGACGCGCTGCCCGACCTGGTGAATCCTGCGACCGGACGCATTCATACGAATTATAACCCTACCGGTACGGTGACCGGGCGGATCTCGTCCAGTAACCCGAATCTGCAGAACATCCCGATCCGCTCGGAGGAGGGCCGGCGCATCCGCCGCGCCTTTGTGGCGCAGGTGGGGTGGCTGCTAGTCGCCATCGACTACTCCCAGGTGGAGCTGCGGGT
>CBFCZM010000147.1:0-6738 GCA_965602565.1 uncultured Anaerolineae bacterium | reverse complement strand
AACATAAGTTGGTTCTCCTGCTGTGCCGCCATAATCTCCTCTTGGTCGCCTGATTAGCTTGCTCGTACCTGGATCTTCCTGGGCTTGTCTGCCTCGGCGCGGGGCAGCGTGATCTGAAGCACACCCTTGTCATAGGCGGCTTCTACTCTATCCGCCGCTATCTGGAACGGGAGTTGGAAAGCGCGCTTAAACTGCCCGTAGCTTCGTTCTCTACGATGATACGCCTCACCTTCTCCCAGATCCTCCGGCTTTCGCTCGCCGCTCAGGGTCATGGTGTCGTTGTGCACCGAAATCTCGAGTGTGTCCAGGTCGATGCCGGGTAGTTCGGCTGTGATGATGGCACCATCGTCGTTTGTCCATGCATTCATGGCGGGATAGCCTGCTACGTTGCCGAACAGTGGGTCGCGATCCATCTGATCGGATGTCCTGTTCAGTGCGCGTCGCAGCTGCGTCATCTCGCGGTAACTCGTTCTGAAGTCAAAGGGATTACTTAGCATACTCCGCCTCCTATCAAATAGTGTGAGTTGACCTGGCAGACGATCTGTCAGATCTTGTCGTGTGCTTGTGTCTTACACTTGGAGTATAGAGCAGGAGGATTGGAAACACGTATGCCGGAGATTAGAACTCCGTCGGCCCTGCATTAGAGAAGCATAAGTGCGACGAGCTTCTAATCCGGTTCTTATGGTTCATGCGTATGATTAGAGGTGTAATCTCTTTGTGATAGGAGGCCGAATAATGGCAGAAGAGCAAACTACGGAGTCTCTGGAGTTCAAAGCTGAGGTACAGCAGCTGCTTCGTATCCTCTCTCATTCGCTCTACAAAGAACGGGGGATCTTTCTCCGGGAGTTGATCTCCAATGCGTCGGACGCCCTGCACCGAGTCCAGTTTGTGATGTTGACGGATGACAACGTCTTGGGCGCCGATGCGGAATTGGCGGTGCGGATTACGGTGGATGAGGAATCCAATACGTTGACGGTGAGCGACGCCGGCATCGGGATGACGCGCGAAGAGCTCATCGAGAACCTCGGCACGATAGCCCACTCCGGGGCGATGGCTTTCCTGAAGAACCTGGAAGAGGGACAGCGGGTCGATGAGATCATCGGCCAGTTTGGTGTCGGTTTCTACGCTGTCTTCATGGTTGCGGACGAAGTCCGCGTGACCACGCGATCCTACTTGCCCGACACTGAAGCGTGGACCTGGACCTCCAGCGGCGACAGCACCTACCGGCTCGAACTGGGCGAGAAGGCGGAGCGTGGCACTACGATCGAGATCCAGCTCAAGGAGGATGCCAAGGAGTTCGCCTCCACGTGGCGGCTGGAGCAGATCGTGAGAACATATTCCAACTATGTCTCCTTCCCGGTCTATGTTGGCGATGAGGTCGCCAACCAGCGGACAGCTATCTGGCGCCAGTCGCCGAGCGAGGTCGAGGACGAGGCCTACAATGACTTCTACCGCCAAATGACGATGGATTTCCAGGATCCCTTGTTGCACATACACATCGCTTCTGATGTACCCGTCGAGGTGCGCAGTGTGCTGTATGTTCCCACTGGGCAGGATACGGGGCCGCTGCGCTCGCGCCCCGACTACGGGCTCAAGCTGTACTCCCGCAAGATCCTGATCCAGGAGCACAACAAGGAGATGCTGCCCGAGTACCTGCGCTTTGTCGAAGGCGTGGTGGACTCAGCCGACATCCCGTTGAACGTGGCCCGCGAGACGGTCCAGAACAGCCGCGCGATCGGCCACATCAAACGCGCGCTGCGCAGTCGTCTGCTGAAGACGTTGCAGGAGCTGGGTGAGGAGAAGCCCGAGACCTATCAGACGTTCTGGGCATCGTGGGGGGCATACCTCAAGGAAGGTGTCGCGACCGACTTCTCAGGCCGCGAGGATCTCCTGCCGCTCCTGCGTTTCACCACCTCGAGGTCCGGTGGTGAGCTCCTGTCACTGGCGACCTATATGGAACGCATGCAGGAGGAGCAATCCGATATCTACTACATCCTGGGTGACAGCGTCGCTTCGGCGGAGCGCAGCCCGCACCTGGATTATTTCAGGTCTCACGATCTCGAGGTGCTCTATCTGGTCGATCCTCTGGACGGATTCATGGTTCAGAGCCTGCGAGAGTATGAGGGCAAGCCGCTATCCAACGTTGACGATCCGGACCTGGAGCTACGTGAGGAGGAGGAGGAGGCAACTCCGGCGGACGATCTGGCGCCCGAGGCTATGGGCAAACTCATAGTACGCTTCCGCAACGTACTCAGCGACCGCGTCGCGGAGGTGCGTGAGTCGAAGGTGCTGCGGGACAGCCCCTGCCGTTTGGTCTCTTCCGAAGGAGGACCCGAGCGGGATATGCAGCGGGTCCGGCGGCTGTTGGAACAGGACTACGAAGCGCCAGCCAAAATCCTGGAGATCAACCGCGGTCATCCGTTGATCGGTCATTTGGCGCAGTTGATTGCCTCACCGTCGGGAGATGTGATGGCGGATCTGGTGATCGAGCAACTGTTCGAGAACCTGCTCCTGCTGGAGGGGCTACATCCGGATCCCTCACAGATGGTGCCGCGGATCCAGTCGCTCCTGGAGAAAGCCACGGCCGCGTCGATTGGTTTGGAGTCCTGACGGCTAGGCGTTGTGGGAAGGGACGGCCACCGGGGCGCGTGCTTATCTCGTGTGTCCGTCCTGATCGCAACCCCTTGACAGTTATTCGGACGTCCCTAGAATGGAGGCACATCCCTGGAGTGAGGGTAGCTTATGCGACAAGCACTGAGCACACATCGACAGGCGAATAGGACCAAGACTGCGGGCACGGCTGGAGAGCGTGCCCGCAGTCTGCATTTCCAGGGAGTTTGAGAGCTTGTCACAAGGAGGTGTCAGAAGAAACAGGCAGATTGGAAAGATGAATTACGGTGCAGACCATATCATCTTCACAGGAGGTTGGGACTATGTTTGACGAGAGGGCGCTAAGAGAATTGGCATCCATCCAAGCGAAAGGACCAATACTGAGTGTCTACCTGAACGTAGATCCGAAGCAACGCACAGCTGAGGAGTACAAACTCAAGCTTCGGGAACTTCTCAAGCGTGTAGGAGGTGAGGTCGACCCCGCGGACATCGCCGCGATCAAACACTATGTGGAGTACGACTATGACTGGTCGGGTCGTGGCCTCGTCGGTTTCTCTCGTGCAGCTGAAGACATCTGGTATGCCTACCCGCTTGCAGTTCCTGTCCGTTCGGGCGTCACCGTAGCACGGCGACCTTACATTTCCCCCTTGGTCGAACTCGATGGGCTCTATGGTCGATATGTGGTATCCCTGGTGGATCGCCAGGGCGGCAAGTTCTACTACTTCCAGATGGGTGAGTTGGTTGCTGAGAGAGAAGTAGCGAGTGAGGATTTCCACCAACATCGCAAGGGACGTGGTTCGTCCGTTGTCGGTATGCGTGGTGGCTCTCAACTATCCGGGCGCCATGAGAAAGAGATTGTCTCGCGAAACCTGAAGGAGACTGCTGCTGCACTGACCGATTTCTGCCAGGTGCATAAGCCGCGCCGGCTGCTCCTTGCCGGCGCCGATCACACCATCGCGCAGTTCCAGGATGCGCTGCCCGCCCCGCTTCGGGATCTCTTCGTGGGTGCCTTCCCGGCTAATATGGACGCCGGGGAGGTTGAGATTCGCGAGCTTGCCCACAGACTCCTTGAGGAGCTCCGTCAAGCCCATCACGCTAGGGTCGTGGGCGCCTTGGTGACCGCGGCCTCCAAAGGCCAGAATGGCGTGATTGGTCTTGACGGAACGCTGAGCGCCGCGCACGAGGGACGTGTGCAAGTCTTGGTGGTCGAACGCGACTATCATCAATCCGGCTATCGATGCACGGGTTGTGGCTATCTGACGACGCAGGAACTGGAGAAGTGCGTCTTCTGCGGCAATCAGGTCTCCGAGATCCCGGATGCGGTTGAGGCGGCGGTGACCCAGGTCGTAGAGAAGGGCGGTACCGTCGAGGTCGTGGATGATGAGACACTGGCGGACGTGCGGATCGGGGCTTTACTCCGGTATTGATGTCGTGGTAGGTTGGCAAAGTCAAGGGTGGCTTTTCCTCGATGCCGGCTACTGACGAAACCATCCCCCCAGGGTCGCCTGGGGGGATCTTGCTTTCAGCACTTAGGGGGACGATCAACGTGAGTCAGTGGAACAATGAGCCCACAGATATGCGCAAGGTCCGGCAACGGCAGGAGCGTTTGCTGGTGATTGCTGTGGTCGTCGTGTTGCTGGTCGCGGGCGGCCTCGCTATTGGTTTGGTCTATGGGTGGCAGTCTGTTGTGACCGGCCTCCTATGTTTGATCCCGGGTGCTGTGGGACTGGTTCTGGTCTGGCTGGTCCTGCGGCTGATCGAGGCTGTGGTTGACCGTTGGGACTAGTTGTGAACGGCTAGTCCTGGCGGTGTTTCTCGACGAATCGCCCGATCCGCTCAAGGGCAATCTCAATCTTGGCGTAGGCTGTCGCATAGGCCATACGGACGAAGCCTGCGCCTGACGGGCCAAAAGCACTTCCAGGGATCACGGCGACCTGTTCCTCTTGGAGCAGCTGGTCAGCGAACTCATTGTCGTCCATTCCCGTGCTCTTGATGCATGGGAAAGCGTAGAAGGCACCCTTGGGCTCTGTGCACGTCAGCCCCAGGTCATTGAGACCGCCGACAATCAGCCGGCGACGGCGATCGTATTCGGCTCGCATTGCCTCTACAAAGGGGTCCCCGACCTCCAGTGCCTTCAGGGCCGCCCACTGCGAAGATGTCGGGGCCGACATAATCAGATACTGGTGGAGCTTGCGCATCTCTGCCACAAGCTCGGCGGGGCCGGCGAGATATCCGACGCGCCATCCCGTCATAGCATAGTCCTTGGAGAAGCCCTGCAGGACAACAGTGCGCTCTCGCATACCCGGCAGGCTGGCGAAGCAGGTGTGTGTGGTTCCGTAGACCAAACGATCGTAGATCTCGTCGGAGATCACGACTAGATCGTGCTTGGCAGCGACCTCGGCGATGGCGGCGAGCCGTTCCCGGTCGATGACCGCGCCGGTGGGGTTATTGGGTGATGCCAGCAGCAACGCCTTGGTGCGCTCCGTGATGGCGACCTCGATCGCTTCCGCCGTGACCTGGAACTCCGTGTCGGGCGTCGTCGAGACCGTCACCGGTGTGGCACCAACCATTCTGGAGGTTGAGTCATAGGCGACGAAGCACGGCTCGGCGAAGATGATCTCGTCGCCGGGATCGAGGGTAGCTGCCATCGCGAGATAGAGGGCCTCTGAGACACCGACGGTGACCAAGATCTCCATCTCGGGATCGTAGGCGACATTGTAGAGCTTGGTCATATGCAGATTAAGCGCTTGGCGCAGTTCAATCAGCCCGGAGTTCGAGGTGTAGTGGGTCTCACCGGCCTGCAGCGTGGTCACGCCTGCAGCCACGATGGGCTCAGGGGTATCAAAATCGGGCTCGCCGATCCCCAGACTGATGACGTCTTTCATGGTTGCGACAATATCGAAGAATTTCCGGATGCCGGAGGGTTGGATGTCAAGAGCGCGTCTTGAGGCAAAACGTTTGGAATCCATAGTCAACTACTCCTCGTAGCAGATAACGTTCGATGTGCAGGAATCCCCGATATTCATTTGGCGGAACTTCCCCTTCAGTTTCGCCCATCGTCCCACAATAGATTGCTTCAGCATCGCGGCTTCCAGTTCGGCACCCTCATCAACGATGGAGTCACGCAAAATGCTGTCGCGGATGACGGCGTCTCTACTGATCGAGACGTTTGGGCCAATCACGGACCGCTCGATCACGGCTTGTGGGTGAACGAAGACCGGAGGGATCACAACTACGCCGGGGCGTGGGGCCATATAACTGTTGTCGTGGCCCTGATCGAGCAGGTATCGCTGCGCCTCAAGGGTGGTCTCCGGCTTGCCTGTGTCCTGCCATACACCGACGGGACGCGTGCGGAAGTTCGCGCCCTGTTCGATCATCAGCGTGACCGCGTCGGCGAGGTAGTACTCACCGCGCGTCTGGATCCGGCGCTCCATCAGCTCCTTGCATGCCCTGGCTAGCCAGGCGCCGTCCTGGAAGTAGTAGAGACCCATCAGCACCGTCTTGTTTTCGACGGATGTGGGTTTCTCAATGAGCTTGGTGGCACGTCCGAATGCATCGGTCTCGACAACGCCAAACCGGCGGGGGTCCTCGGTTTCCTTGGTGAAGATCATGCCGTCCAGACCCGGTTGATCCAGACTGGATAAGTCGACATCATCAAAAAGGGTGTCGACGAACACCAAGAAGAGTGGCCCCTCAAGGCGTTCCCGGGCCAGCCAGATGGCGTGAGCTTGCCCCAGCATTTCGTCCTGCGTGATGAAGGTTGTGGGGATGTCGTACTGCTGCTTCATGAAGGTCTCGATTTGGTCGCCCAGCCATCCGATGATGAATACATACTCAACGATTGGGAGATCTCGGAATTGATCCAGGACATGATCCAGCATAGGCTTTCCCGCCACCGGCAGCAGGGGCTTGGGTCGTGTCCAGGTGTGGGGACGCATACGGGTCCCGAGACCTGCCATGGGGATAACGAGTTTCATGGGTGTCCTCTCCTCACGTTGAGCGACATCGCTGCTGAGTCGTGAGATGTTTGCGTGATGATTATAGCAAATAGCCCCTGTGCAGCAAGCGGGACCACTGGCGGCCGGCGCGGGGGGGGGGCCGGGGCCCCGGGTGCCCCGGGGGTGGGTG
>CBFCZM010000146.1:0-6755 GCA_965602565.1 uncultured Anaerolineae bacterium | reverse complement strand
GCTGGCACGTCGCGCGGCGATGCTCAGCGAGACGCCTATGAACTATGCGATGACCTTGCTGGATATGGTCGGGCTTGATCCCTGGATCTTTGCGCTGCGCCGTAGGCTGAGCCACCGTATCGAGCCGACGTTCCGGCTGATCCCCGGTGTTCACCCCATGATCCAGCAGCTCGCAGCCGTGGGACAATTGGCCGTCGTGTCGACGCGGTCACGGGAAGATGCCGCCCTCTTCCTGAAACAGCACGGTCTGGACGAGCACTTCCGCCTGCTGGCCACACAGGAAACCACCAAACGACTCAAGCCCCATCCCGACCCGGTCCTGTACGCAGCGACCCAGCTGGGGCTGCCCCCCGCAGCCTGCGTGATGGTTGGAGATACCACAGTTGACATGCGTGCCGCCCGTCGGGCCGGCGCTCGCGCTGTCGGGGTATTGTGCGGATTCGGGGAAGAGGCCGAACTCTGGCGAGCTGGTGCGCACATGGTCCTGGAGTCTACAGCGGACCTGTTACCATTGGTTACGCGGCCAAGGTAAACCGCGCGGATAGCAGAAACGCGCCGAGGGCGGCGCCCTGTAGGCGCCGCCCTCGGCAAATGAGAAGAGACAGCACCTAGAACTGCGCATCAGCTGGCATGCCTGGCTTCAGCAGCCCATCAGGGCTCGCAAGCTCGATCTCGACGGCGTAGAACGTATTCAGCCGCTCCTCAGTTGTGGCCACATTGCGGGGTGTGAACTCAGGCTCATCCCCTATCCTGACCACGCGACCCCCGAAAACGAGGTCGGCGTAGCTGTCCACTGTCACGGACACGGCCTGGTCGAGTTGCACGAGGCCGATGCGGTTCTCCGGCACGTACACCTCCAGGCTGACCTCGCTGAGATCGGCCAAGCGCAGGATCGTCGCCGCGGGCGCAGCCAGCTCACCCAGCTGCAGAGCCTGTGCCATCACTACCCCGTCGATAGGACTGACAAGCGTGCAGCGGGCAATCTTCAGATGCAACAGATCGGCCTCCGCTTGCGCCTGTCGGACCACGGCCTCAGCGACGGCGGTCTCCTCCGCAGTCGGGCCGTCAAGCACATCCTGGAGTTGCGCTTGAGCAACGGCGACCTCGACTTCAGCGATTGCATGCTGACCTTCGGCACTATTCGCTTGGGCAATGTAACCCAACGGCTCACTGCGACTCCACCACAGGTAGTTCAGCAACGTCTCCGCCGTCTCCAGGTCGGCCTCCGCAGCAGCCAAGGCATGCTCCGCCGCCAAGACCTGGTACTCGGCCGCCTCACGCTCCACAGAACCCTCGGATCGAATATCGCGGTTGACCTGGGCCGGCTGGAGCTGGGCCTCTGCCAGTTCGACAGCCTGTACGGCTAGGGCGACCTGCGCCTGGGCATCCACGATCCGGCTAACCAAGTCCTGAGGATTCTCGACCCTCTCGAGCGCGTTCTGCCAGGCCGTGTAGGCACCATCGCGTTTGGCTTCGGCCAACGCCACGCCGGCCCGCGCCGCTGCAACCTGCTCCTCTCGCGAGCCGGCCTCCAGCACCGCCAGCTCAGCCTCGGCAGCAGCGACAGCCGCCTCAGCCGACAGCAACTGCAGCTCCCACGGCGTCGCATCCAGCGTCAGCAGCACATCACCGGCACGAACAGTATCTCCCTGCTTGGCGTTGAGAGAGGCAATGCGCCCACCGAGTTCCGTTGCCAATCGCACATCTCGGGCTCGGATGGTGCCCGCCGCCGTCAGCGGGACAGAGGCCGTGAAGGGGTCGAGGAGTTCAGCCGACGGAATCGCACCGGAACATCCAGCCGCCAGAAGGGGTATCAACACAACCATGCTCAACAGATAGTGTCGTATCGTCATTCTAGCCCTCCCCTCGCAACAGCGTCCGGGTCTCTGCAGTGAACACGGCGTCCGCTGGCATGCCCGGCTTGAGATCACCGCCCACATTGCCGATGCGGATGTCCACGGCGAAGACCAAGTTCTGGCGCTCCTCGACCGTGGCGACATTCCGCGGCGTGAACTCGGCGCTGTCGGAGATATGGCTCACATAGCCCTGGAGGATCTGCCCGGGAAAGCTGTCCACGCGCACATCCACCATCTGATCCAGCCAGACCTCGCCAAGCCGTGTCTCCGGTACGTACACGGTCAAGGTTAAGTCGGTCAGGTCAGCCACCGAGATCAGGGCGGCGCCCTGGGCAGCGACCTCACCCTCACGCAGGAGGATATCGACGACCGTACCCGAGATCGGCGTGGCCAGCGCCAGCATGCCTCGCTGGGCCATCAGCGCTTCCAGGCCGGCGTAGACGTGATCCACCTTGGCCTCTATCGCCGCGATTTCCTCCGGGGAGAGACCGGCGCGCAGGGCATCGAGCTGCGTCTGAGCCATCATCACCTGAGCCGCCAGCTGCGCCTCAAGCGCCATCGTCTCGTCAAGCTGCGCTTGCAGAGCCTGGGGGTCGGCGCGCTGCGCGTAGAGCTGATTCAGCTGAGCTTCCCGCCCCTCGGTCCGCGCCGTGGCTGCATTGACGCCCACCCACGCCTGCCACCACTGGTTGGGGAGCAGTGTAGCCTCCATAGGAAACCGTATGTTCTTCCAGGCGTAGAGTTGGTAGTTTCCGTTGTCCAGGTACAGCTCGTAGTCCCCGTACTCGATGGTATGCTCTCCAGTGCTCGGCAGGTTGTCACCGAAGTCGTCAGGCAGTTGGTCGGACAGCTCGTCCGGTAGTGCATCCTTGACCAAATCCACCACGTTGCCCTCTGCGACCTCGAAGCGGTGCCGTCCGCCGCCATCGAACTTGGCGTAGGCTTCATCTACCGTCTCCTTGGCCACCTCTACGGCATCCTTGAGCGCAACAGCCCGCGCCTGCTCTTCCCGGGCGGATACAATCTGTGCGCGCAGCACAGCAATCTGCAGGTCGATGTCCTGGGGGGAATCGATCAGAGTCAGCGTATCGCTGACCGCCCTCCGGGCTGTCGTCAAGCCCGCCAGTGCCTGATCGAAGTGCGCTTCGGCCACAGCAATCTGGCCGGGGCGCGCGCCGCCCCTGGCCTGCGCCAGCCCCGCCTCAGCCGTCGCCACCATCGCCTCTGCAACAGCGATCTGGCCATCGAGCAGACTCGTGTCCAACTGCACCACGAGATCGCCGGCGGTGACAAATGACCCTTCCTCCACAGGGACCCTGGCGATCAGCCCACCAAACTCGCTGGCGATCGAGACCTGCTGAGCCTGGATCACTCCCGAGGCTTCCACGGACCCGGATATCGGTTCAGACGGCGTCTTCGACGTCGCCTGACTCCGGTAGAGGATACCCGCAGCCAGCAGCACCACGGCAGCGAGGATCACAATGCGGCGCTTCCTACCTCTCTTGCTCATCTTTCTCCTTTGTGCACTGGGCGGTGCGGCACAGCGCCGGATTTCTACAGCTCGACCTCAGCGAAGAGCCGCACTGGGATGCGGCGTTCCCCAGGTAGGGCTGCTCCACGGCGCCAGATGTCTTCATCTCGACTTCACCGCCGAGATGAAGACGTCTTCCAATGTCGGCGCGATCCAGGCGATTGCGTGGGTCAAGACGCCCGCTTCCGCAAGCAACGACAGAATGGCCGGCTTGTACGCCTCTGCATCCGGCACCACCGCGTGGATCTGCGCACCGTAGAGCGTAACTTCCTCAAAGGGGATCCCCCCGGGATCTCCCGGGATCTTGCCGCGCTCCAGCGCGCCCAGCAACACCCGCATAGCTTGATCGGGATCATCGGTGCTGATCTCCAGCACCTGCCCATACATCTGTGTCTGCTTCAGCTCGGACGGCGTAGCCAGCGCGACCAACTTGCCCCGACTGAGGAATCCGACACGCTGGCAGAGCTCGGCCTCATCCATATAGTGCGTAGTCACCAGGATCGTCACACCCTGCTTCGCCATCCCATAGATGAGATCCCAGAATCGACGGCGGCTGATGGGATCAACACCGGCCGTAGGTTCGTCGAGGAAAAGGACGTCAGGTTCGTGGACGATCGCACAGCCTAGCGCCAGGCGCTGCTTCCATCCGCCGGAGAGATTCGCCGTTAGCGAGTTCTCGCGTCCCTGAAGGCCGGCCATCTCCAGGATCTCAGCTTCCCGCTGCCGCAGGTGTGCGCGCGTGAGTCCATAGGCCTGACCATAGAAGCGTATATTCTCACGCGCCGTCAGGTCCTGGTACAGCGTGAACAGCTGTGACATATAGCCTACGTGCGCCTGCATCGCTTTGGACTGCGTGGCGGGGTTGTATCCCAGCACCCGCGCCTCGCCCGAGGTCGGCCTAAGGAGCCCCAGCAACATGCGGATCGTCGTCGTCTTTCCGGCGCCATTGGGCCCCAGCCAACCGTAGACCTCGCCTTTGTTGACATAGAAGCTGACGTCATCGACCGCCACGAACTTCCCAAAGGTCTTGGTCAGGTCGCGTACAGCAATGGGATGCTCGCTCACAAGCCCACCTCCATCGGGGATCCTGCCGGTGCGCGCCCTTCCATACGGCCCTGCCGGCGAATCAGCGAGATGAACGCCTCCTCCATGCGAGGATCAATCTCGCGCATCCCGCTGCAGGTGATCCCCTCCGCGGCCAGCGCCGACTCGATCTCGCAGCGGCGCCGATCGAGATCATCCACGAAAACGTGGAGCATGACACCGTACGTCTGGGTCTCCAGCACACCCGCCATCGCCTCGACCCGCCGTTTGGCCGGCACGAAGTGAGACGGCGTGAACTCCAGCAGCCGTCCCGGCACCATCGTCTTGACGACCTCCGGAGAGTCATGCGCCACCAGCTTGCCCTCATACATCAATCCCACCCAGTTGCAGCGTTCGGCCTCATCCATATAGGGGGTGCAGACGAAAATCGTCACGCCTTTCTCGACGCGTAGATTGCCCAAAAGGTTCCAGAATTCCCGGCGACTCACAGGGTCGACTCCGAGTGTGGGCTCGTCAAGCATCACCACCTGGGGCTCATGGATCAGGCTGCAGGCCAGCGCCAGCTTCTTCTTCATCCCACCCGAGAGCCGTCCGGCCAGCCGTCCGGTGAACTCCGAGAGACCCGCGAATTCCAGCAGCTCGGGGATCCTCCAGGCTTGCGCTTTCCGAGTAAGGCCTTGGACATCGGCAAAGAAGCGCATGCTCTCCAGCACCGTCAAGTCCCGCGGCAGCGCGAACTGCTGCGCAATGTAGCCCACGCGTTCCCGGATAGCGTACGTATCGCGCATCGAGTCATAGCCCAGGATCTCGCTCTCACCGGCAGTTCGCCTCAGCAGGCCGAGGATCACACGCGTCGTGGTGGTCTTGCCAGCGCCATCCGGTCCGATCAGGCCGTACGTCTCGCCCCGGCGCACCTGGAGCGTCACACCATCCACAGCCGAAATCACGGCACCCTCACGCGTCCTGAACTGCTTGAGCAGGCCCTTGGTCCGAATCGTCACGTTGTTGTCCATCAATCCAGTCGTTTCTTGAAGGTACCAGAGGCTATCGCCAGTATGACAACACCGTAGATCACAAGGACCGCGACATCGCGCCACAGAAAAGCAAGTCCCACCCCCTTGGTCACGATCCCGCGTGCAATCCTGACGAAGTAAGTCGCCGGGATCATGCTGCCCACAGCCTGCACCACCGGGGGCATCGTGGAGCGTGGGTAGATCAGACCGGTCAACATCATCGTCAGAAGCATCAGGACCGAGGTCTGCTGCTGGGCGTGTTTCTGGCTTCTGGCGATCGTTGACACCAGCAACCCGAGTCCCAGGCCCGAGACGATGAAGATCACGGATAGCCAGATGAACAATCCGATCGATCCTCGAAAGGGGACCCTAAACCAGTAGAGCCCCAACGCAAGAATAACGGTGAGATCAATGCCCACGAGGAGGATGCCTGGCGTCATCTTGCCGAGGATCAGTTCCAGCGGACGCGTTGGCGTGGCCAGAATCTGCTCCATCGTGCCGTGTTCGCGTTCGCGGACCACCGACATCGCGGTGACATTCACGCTGATCAACTGTAGCAGAATCGCTGCCAGACCGGGGATCAAGAAGATGAGGGAGTCCATACTGGGGTTGTAGAGAATGCGAGTGGATGTCACGATGGGCGTGCCGATCATGCTTTCCATCCCCATCCGCTGAACCTTCTCCATCATCAGCTCCATCCCATAGGCCTGGGCGATCGAGGCTGCTGCGACATAGGACGACTGCACCACAAACGAATCAGACCCATCGACAAGGATAAGGACCTGTGCATCTCCCCGGTCCACAGCCGATGCCAGATCAGCAGGAATCACCAGACCGGCATAGACCATGCCCTCATCAATGGCACGAAGCACCTCAGCTTCGCTGTCCACGGCCATCACCGCATCGAAAATGTTCGATGACTCCAATCCTGCCACCAAGCGCCGGCTCTCCGTATCCAGACTCAAATCCGCCACCGCCATAGGGATGTGATCCATCTGCATGTCGCCCATGTAGGCAACTAAGAAGAGCTCAATGACGGGCAGCAGGATGATCATGAGCAGTTTCGGCCAATCCCTGACGGTCTGGACGATCTCCTTGAACAAGATGGCCCACAGACGTTGACCACGTATGCGCAGCGAATCACGCATCTTGGTCACTCCAATCCCTGCCTGAAGGCGCGGGAAGCGATCGCCATCGAGACCAAGCCGTAGACCGCCAGACCGATGACGTGCGGCCACAGTGCGTCCAGGCCGACTCCTTTGGTGATGATGCCACGCGAGACAGGCAGGAAATGGGTCAGAGGAAAGAGAT
>CBFCZM010000145.1:0-6788 GCA_965602565.1 uncultured Anaerolineae bacterium | reverse complement strand
CAAGCTGGGCATTCCGGTATGGTGCTACGAGTGGATGCCGATCATGAATTGGATGCGCACGTCGACCACGACGCCGGCTCGTGGCGGCGCTCTGGCCACGAGCTTCGACTACGAACTGATGAAGAATGCGCCACGGACGGAGTACGGCGAGGTCCCCGATGGAGTCCTGTGGGAGAACCTTGAGGCATTCCTGAGGATCGTGGTGCCCGTCGCGGAATCTGCCGGCGTCAAGCTGGCCATGCATCCCGATGATCCGCCCCTCTCTCCCATCCGCGGTCTGGCGCGCATTATGCGCAGCATCGACAACTACCAGCGCCTGCTGGATCTCTATCCCAGCCCGGTCAACGGCATCGCGCTCTGCCAGGGGAACTTCACGTTGATGACCGACGACCTGCCGGCAGTGATCCGCAAGTTCGGACAACAGAAGAAGATCTTCTTCGTCCACTTCCGCGATGTGCAGGGAACACCTGAGAAATTCGTCGAGACCTTCCACGACAACGGCAAGACCGACATGTTCGCCTGCATGAAGGCCTACAAGGAGGTCGGCTTTGACGGCGTCTGCCGCCCCGACCACGTTCCGACGATGGCCGGCGACAGCAATGACCGCCCCAGCTACTCGAACGTCGGCCGTCTGTTCGCTATCGGCTACCTGCGCGGCCTGCAGGAAGCCGTCTACGCCGAGTAGACATCACGGAACCAAGGGCAGGGGCGGCGAGACTGCTGGTTTCGCCGCCCCTGCCGTTCGGGTGCGATGAATCGTGGGAAGCGCCACCGGCTCAGCGACTCACGCCGCTCGCATGCGTCCTGTCATCCGCTGTTGTTAGCTCGCAGCCGCATCCGACATCACGGCATCATACATCGGCGCCATAGTAGACCAGTCGAAGCGCGCGACGCTGGCCGCAAGTCGTCCTGCCGTCTCACGTGCGATCGCAGGATGCTGCAACGCCCAGGCCAACTTCGTCACCAGCTCCTCAAAGTCGCCGTAGAGACACAACGCGCGTGCCTCACCGGGGAGCAACTCAGGGTAGGCGAGGCGGCGCGGGAGCACGGGGAAGGTTCCGCAGTAGATCGCTTCCACAACGGCGATGCCGAAGAACTCGTGGAACGCCGTGCTGACGACGATGTCCGCCTCCCACAGCAGGCATCGGTACGCGCCTCGGTCCGCCCGACCGAAGTGCACGACGCGATCACCCAGCCGCGCCCTCGCGGCGTCGAACTCCTCCGGTTGCTGGCGCACGTTCGACCCCGCCAACGCCACACGAAACGGGAGATCGCGCGCCACGAGCTCACCCAACGCGCGGAAGAAGGTGGCCGGATTCTTGTCATATTCCCAGCGCTGGTTCCACAGGATCAGCGGCGATGAGTCACAACAGGCTGGGAAGCCGATGCTCGATGAAGCGGCGCGAATTGCGCCACCTGGTGCCGAGTTGTCCAGTGCGCTCAGATCCACCCCGACCGGGACAACCTGGGCTTTGGCCTGTACGCCTGGGATCAGGGACAGATGCGAGCAATCGGGGAAGTGCTTGAGCATATTCGGCAACGCGTCGAACCAGCTGTCCCGGTGGTACTGCGAATTGAACAGCACACGATCCGCAGCCAACATCGACAGCCAATTGATCATCGGATATGCCAGATCCCGCTTCACACCTGCTTGCAGCGGATAGGTAAGCTGGTTCTCGTGGCAGTAGAGCACCGCCGGCACACCGGCCAACTCCGACCGCGCCAAGCCCAGGAGCGCCGGCAGATTCACCATATCCGTCGCCAGCACCAGGTCGGGACGAGGCCCCGTACGCAGGCGCAACAGTCCGGCCAGCGTTGCCGGGCCGCCATGCATCCGCCATTTCCAGAACCGCGCAGGCAGCGTCAGCAGCTCGACAGTGTGGCTGCTGTGGCAGACATAGCCCTCCGCCCACGCACGGTGGCTCCCACCGAAGTAAGGAGCCACAAGTAGGATGTGCATTCGAGATACGCTACCGACCACGACTCACGATGCACGATTCACCATTCATCTCTACGCCAGAGGCACGGAAGCGCGATGGAGTCTCACGTCCGAGAGTGAATCGTGAATAGTGAATCGTGGAACTTGCCGGAACCACGGTAGTCTCTCTAGCCACGTTCGTTCGCCTCCTCCGCTCCGATCATCCGGTACACACATCCCCGCGGGATGAAGTGCACGGAGACAAAGGGAAACTGTGCTTGGATAGTGTTCGCCAAACGCATCATGCCCGGCTCCTCACTGGTAGCGTGATTGACGATGATGACCGGCAACCCGGCATCCATCGCATAGGCACCGTGCTGCCAGTAGGTGAATCCATCATCCGTGCAGATCGCCAGGTCAACGCCGAAGTCGGCGATGTAGGCAAAGAGCGGCGTGATTGCGCCCGTGCCGATCGCCACGCGGGTAACGGGCTTGTCGGGATCTCCGATGAGCTGCACGGCCTCCTGCCCGAAGGCCACGCACTTGGCAGCCACCTGGCGCGCGACATCGCCTGCGGTGCGGCCATTGACATCGTAGACCCTGTAGTAACCCTCCCCGGCGACGGCTCGGCCCAGCCCCAGCGCCTCGCCCCAGGCATCGGGAATGCCCACCTCGGGCACCTGATCCCACAGATCGTGACAGCGGATGATCGTCAGACCGGTCTCCTCGACAAGCGCCCGCTTGTCGCGAGCCCCGGCAAGCTCGAGGATCGGGCTATCCGGATCGTCACGGTGATTGTAGTAGGTCGGCTCGTGCGTGACGAATACATTGCAGCCGAGAGCATGGGCACGTGCCAGAGCCTCGCGGGTACTCATCCACGACACAGCGATGCCCGTGATCTCCGCTTCGGGATCACCGGACTTGTAGGTATCAACCGTGTTCTCCAGATCCATCCACCCACCATCAAGCGAACGGAGAAAAGCTTGTAGATCTTTCGCCAACATAGACACCTCCAGAAAGCTTTCAGCAATAGGCGATCAGCAAACAGCAGCAGCACGGAGTAAGGGACAAGCAGTAAGCTCAGGCACTCCAACATCCACCATCTAGCATCTCCCACACACGAATCCTCTCGTGTCCCAACGTGCAAACGTGCCAACCTGCAACCTACCAACCCGCAACGTTTCTCTCACACCAACAATGCACCCGGCCTTGCAGACCGCGTCCACGGGCGAGCGCAGCTTCAGCGGCATCGCGCGGCAGCCCGATGATGTTGATGCCCTTGTCCACCGTATGGTCAAAGACCACGTCCATGTCGTTGTACTCAGGCTGTGACATGTTGATCGCCGTAAGCCCCTCCATCGTGGCAGCGGACGCGATATAGTGATCGCCACGCCCACAGAAGTGGAGTGCGCCGCCACCCAATGTCTTGAGCAGACGCGCATCATAGGGCTTGATGAACCGGTCGAACATGCGTGGGGATAGGTTCATGGCAGAGTCATCCCGTAGCATGATGTTGCCTTTGTGAACCAGCGACCAGTGAACAGCATCTTCTCCCTCGAACGGTGCCAACTCGCTCCAGGCGTTCATATAGGCGATGTACGTCTCGGTCACCAACTCCAACAGCTGCTTAACCAGATCCGGAGCCTCGATCAGCGCCACGAATAGTGAGCTGCCCCACAGTAGCTCACAGATATCCATCGGGCCCTGCAGGTCTGGATGGTAGATGTGGACGTGGCGCCGGATGTTGGGGTACGGAGCAAAGATCTCGTGGTAATAGCTGGCCATCTCGAACACCTTGCCACCCAGAGCCATCGTCAGGTCAGGTATGCCACGTTCCAGCAGGGACTTCACCGCTTCCGCGGCCTTCGTCGTATCGGCCTTGCCGAGCGACTCCGCCAAGGTCGCGCTCTCCAGCCCACCCAGTGGGATCGAGGTGGGCAGCGTATCAGTTTCCGGGTCCATCACGAAGAGCTCCGCCCCGAAAAGTGTGGGGACAATCCCGGTACCGTAGTTGCGGCGCACCGCCATCACGGCGCCGGTCCCATGAGCCAGCGCGCTCGAGCAGCCGCCTAACTGCTGCAGGGCCATCGCCTCATAGGAGTCCAACGCATCGTTGACCGGCACGTGCGGCCACACCAGCCTGGCCGGGGCAACCCTCGCGCGCCGCGGGGAGAAGACGTCACCCATGAATTTGCCCGCAACGAACCCGGTCCACTCCGCCCACAGGGCCTCCTCGACCTCCAGATCAATCCGCTCCTCCAGATCATCCAAGTATTCTTCAATCATCGTCACCACGGGTCCTCCACTGTGAGAACAGACCTCACGCAAAGCCGCAGAGACGCCAAGGGCAGAAGAAGACCAGACTTCCTAGCGCTTCTGTCTCTGTACGGGAACCACTGTCAATCCTCCAACTGATTGACGACACGCCGAATGCCGTCCTTGATCAACGGCATCCCGAAGTTGATCAGAAGCCCAAGCCGTCGATCAGATACCCTCAGGTACGTAAGCAGTTGCTTGTAGTGAACAGCAGCCATGCGCTCAACCGACTTGAGCTCCACGATGACCTTGTCTTCGACAACAAGATCCGCCCGGTACCCCACGTCCATCTCGACGCCATCATAGATCAAAGACATCGGTTCCTGCGAAACCACTCTCAGGCCCCGCTTCCGCAACTCGTAGACCAGCAGAGCCTCATACGCGGACTCCAGCAACCCCGGCCCCAGAGCTGTATGCAGCTTGTATGCAGCATCCACAACTACCTTGGCTATCTCGTTTTCAGTCATAGTCTTTGCGCCCTTGCGGCTTTGCGTGAGCTCTCTGTATTCGCTCATATATCCATGGGATTGAGCACCGGGTGATCCAGCGCGGCTTTGACCTCGCGCCACGCCTCGCGCGCCCCGTCCTCATCCAGATCGGGTACAAAACCGAAGTCAAGGTACAGCTTGATCGCGGGCAGCCGGTTCGTCTGTGTCCCCAGAAATGCCTTGTCGTGCCACTGGGCCATCTGCTGCAGGGCGTGACTCATCATCGCCTTGCCAAGTCCCCGTCCCCAGTAGGATTCACGCGTCGCCACCCAGTGGACCTGCCCGTAGTCCTCGCCTTTGTGCGTGCGGTTGTACCACGATGTGATCGTGGCGACGCCAACGCCCTTGGTGTTCTCCACGATCGAGCCCCGCCGCTCCAGAGCAGGCAAGTCATCGCCGAACTGCGACGCAAACAGCTCCGCTTCGATCCAATCAAAGGGGTCCGCATCACGCCAGATGTCGGTCCACAATCCACTCTCATCCCGACGGAGCGCACGTATGGTGAATCCCTCCGGCAGTGCAACGACCGGAATATCATCCATGTCCGGGCGAAGCATGGTGACCGGCCATCCCGAGGGGCCAGGGGGTTGCGGGGCCGTGGCAGCAGGCTCGACGATGTCCCGCTTGGCGCGGAATAGCCGTCGCGCCGCCCAGTACGCCGGCTTGCGCCGCCGGTCACGCGTCAGAACGCCGTACGGGCTGGTCGACACATAGTTGCTGAAGCCAAACGTGGCCGGTGGCCAGGCGTGGTCAGCCCAACACCAGACTGTCGCGCCGCACACATAGGGCGCATCCATTCCCGCGAATTCGCGCTCAATGACATCCGCGTGCAAGTCGCCGCTGTAGGCCCCATCCACCACATCGTAGAAAGAGACATAGCCGAACTCGGCAATCAGGATCGGTTTGCTCGGGAACTGCCTATGAAGCTCAGCAAGGCCATCCCGCCAGAAACCCGATGCAGCCGACAGATCGTAGTCAGTCTTGGCACCGTTCACGATCGCTCCGACGCTGGGATAGGCGTTCACACAGATGACGTCATCGTCCTCAAAATGCGGGTCCTTCTGCCAGTGATCGCTCACGTGCACAGCAAGTCGCGTGGGATCGAGGCCACGAACCATGCGAACCAGCGTCGCGTTACCGGAAGCCACCTCAGGCCGATACTCCTCGGCCTCGTTGCTCACCGACCAGAAGACAACCGACGGATGGTTGAGATCGCGCTGCACAAGGTTACTGAGCTGGCGCTCCGCGGCAGCCAGTTTGCCTGCTGCAGCAGCCTCGCCTTCCACCAGCCCATTCCACCAATACAGCGGAATCTCATCCATAACAAGCAAACCCAACTCATCACAGAGATCTAGCTCGCCCGGATGGTGGGGGTAGTGGCAGAGCCGAACGAAGTTGGCACCGGCCTCTTTCATCGCCGCGAAGTCGCGCCGGGCGAGATCGATGTCCGGGCACATGTTGCGCGCGGGCGAGTCCTCATGGCGGTTGAATCCCGTCAGGAAGATCGGCTCACCGTTCAGCAGCAGAGCACCATCGCCAATCTCAATCGTGCGGAAACCCGTGCGCGAAGTCCGCGCATCGACATCCTGCCCATCAACACGCAGGCTAACTCGAACAGCATAGAGATTGGGGGTCTCTGGCGACCAGGAGTGTGCACCGAGCACAGCCCCTGTCAAAGATACGGTCGCCTCCTCCCCGGCTGCGAACTCGACCGGGGTGTCCGGCAGCGTCGCCAACACCACCCCATCCCGATCCGCTACGGTAGTCACGAGGAGGCCGGTGACGTCATGCTCCCGCTGATTCGAAACGCACACCTCGACCGCCAGGCGTCCGCCCAGCTGATCGGGCCTCGCAACCATCTTGACAGTCCGCAAAGCGCACAGATCGCCGGACTCAAGCGTGACCTCGCGCAAGATGCCGCCGAAATTGCGCCACCCCCACTGCATTCCCGGGATGTCGCCAGGTCGTCGTCGATTGTCTACACGTACAGAAATGACATTCGCTTGACCGAAACGCAGGCGGGAGTGGACATCAAATGCAAACGGCAGGTACGGTGCATCAACCAC
>CBFCZM010000144.1:0-6903 GCA_965602565.1 uncultured Anaerolineae bacterium | reverse complement strand
CGTGAGGCTTTCCACCTCTACGGGATGGTACGGGCGATGGCAGCCGGACCACACTTGGCGGTCCTTGTGGGCTGCCTTCGAGAGTTCGGCGCTGAAGCCGTACATGATGAATGTCCTCCTTGCCTACCGCCGAACGCTGTTCCCGTTTGCCGGGCCCGGTTACCCGGTCTTCTTCATCCCGCAGGCATGACCGCGCCGCGCTACCAGACTCATTCTATCCCAACGCAACAAGGAGGCGATATGACCTCGTCTGCATCTTCTCTGGCTTACCTGGGTGGCGCGAAGGCCGTCACAGTTGATCCCGGCGATACCTTCACCTGGCCGATCGTTACTGAGGATGATGAGGCCGCAGTGCTGGAGGTCCTCCGTCGTGGCGCCATGTCTGACATCGATGTCACGATGGCCTTTGAGACCGAGTTCGCGGCGTGGCAAGGCCGTATGTATGCGCTGGCCTTCAACAACGGCACCTCGGCGTTGCTGGCGGCCATGTTCGGATTGGGCGCGGGCGTGGGTGATGAGATCATCTGCCCCAGCCTCACATACTGGGCCTCAGCGCTGCCGGCGTTCTCGCTCGGGGCCACGGTGATCTTCGCGGATATCTCGGCGGAGACGCTGTGTATTGACCCTGCCGATATCGAGCACCGGATCACCGAACGAACGAAGGCCATCATGGTGGTGCACTATATGGGACATCCCGCCGACATGGACGCGATAATGGCTGTGGCTAACCGGCACGGGATCCCCGTGATCGAAGATGTCTCCCACGCTCACGGAGGATTGTATAAGGGCAAGCGCGTGGGCAACTTCGGCAAGGTGGCGGCGATGTCGCTGATGAGTGGAAAGTCGTTTCCCGTTGGCGAGGGAGGCATCCTGCTGGCGGACGACCTCGAGGTGTACGAGCGCGCGATCGCGTTTGGTCACTACCGGCGTTTTGATGACAGTATCCAGACCCCCGATCTGCGGCCGTTCCGGCGGTTGCCGATGGGTGGGATCAAGGGACGTCTCAACCAGATCAGTTCCGCGATGGGACGCGTACAGCTCAGCGCCTATGATGCCCGGGCCGCCGAGGTCCGCCAGGCCATCAATGCCTTCTGGGATCTCTTGGAGGGTGTACCGGGAATGCGGGCGCATCGCGTGCCGCCGGACGGTGACAGCACGATGGCCGGCTGGTATGCGGCGGGTGGCCTCTACCGGCCAGAAGAGCTCGGGGGGCTTTCCGTCACGCGGTTCGCCCAGGCTGTGCAGGCTGAAGGCAGCTCTTGCCGACCCGGCATCAACAAGCCCCTCCATCTGCACCCGCTCTTCAACACGTGTGATGTCTACGGTCACGGCAAACCCACGCGGTTAGCCAACGCCGATCGCGATGTGCGGCAGCCTCCGAGCACTCTTCCCGTGACCGAGGGCATTGGTGCGCGCACCTTCGGCATCCCGCAGT
This sequence comes from uncultured Anaerolineae bacterium, assembly GCA_965602565.1. GTDB lineage: Bacteria > Chloroflexota > Anaerolineae > B4-G1 > SLSP01 > PWVB01. Next base: position 5,468 of record CBFCZM010000144.1, on the reverse strand, counting down.
TCAAGCGCTACCGGCCGCAGGTGATCGCGCAGCACGCGGCTGCATACCGGAAGGTGGCCGAGAACTGCGAAGCGCTCCTGGCCGGTGACCCGGGGAACCCGCCGGATCTGTGCAACTGGGGTCTGTAGGCGGGTGTCGCCACCTCGATCATCGGCACCGACCACTGGGAGCGGGGTCTGCCTTGACACGGTCGAGGCCCAGACCCCCTCTTCATTTTCCCCGCCGTGGGGGGGGGCAAGGCAGAGGCTGTGCGGCCATGTCTGATTCTTGGAGCCTGCTGTTGGTGACGCACAGAAGGGCCCGAAGCCTCGGTGTGAGCAGACTCGGGTCGAGATTGGGCGAAGGGCTTTGGGCCGGAAGAGGGTGGTTTTCGGGGCCGCACGTCCGGTTCCCTCTCCCATTCCGTCCGCGGAGCATGGGAGAGGGTTAGGGTGAGGGCTCTGCTGGGCTATCTTCGATGTGGTAGTTGCGATGCGAGGCGTCGTCTCGGACCGCGGGCGTCTCGCCCGCTCTGCTCCCAGGGGTCCGAAGTGCGCAGCACCAGCTATGAGCATCGCGGTTTCCGCCGGCGCAAGGATGCGGGCAAGATGCCGGGGATCAGAATGCCCTCGGTCGGCAGAGCGGATGAGAGAGTTTCTTGCCGAAGTGATCTCTTGTGCTGCTGAGCTGAGGGTCGGGTCACACCCGACATCAACGCCCGCAACTAGATGGCTGTAAGTGTGCCGTCAGCCTCAAACGCCGGTCCTGCATCGCCGGGGACCTCGATATCTTCGCGTCCCACTAAGTCTGCCAGCACCGGGTCGGAGACGTAGATCTCGGAGAGGTGCAGGGTGTCGCGGATGCGGATCACGCGTGGGGGGGTGTCCTTGCCGAGATTGCAGCTTCGCAGGGCCCAGGCGTAGGCTGTGGCGTCATCCGGGGCTATGATCGGGATCTTGCCGCGCAGCAGGAAGGTGCTGGTCACGGTGTTCTCGTTGGTTGCGTGGAGATCCAGTTTATCGAAGAGCCGCCGTGTCGTCACGTCGGCAAGCCCCATCCCGACGGCGTTCCCATGCGAGGCCCCTGTCAGATCGTGGACCGTGATGGCTTTGATCCGCGGTCGTTCGGGCTCCGCTTCGTTGCGGATGTAGTTGCGCCCGATGATGTTGGGATCAATGCCCGCGCCACTGATGTCCTTGCCCATCCGATCGATGATCAGTACATCCACATCATCGATTGGGATGCGGGGCATGTTGGCGCGTGAGATCTCCATCAACGCCGGCTCCGCGTCGAAGATCTCCTCGGCCCGCAGTGCCTTGATCAGCATCGTCTCTTCATAGGCGTTTTCCACTAGAGCGAGGCCAAAACGGACCTTGCCGCTCCCCAGTATCTGCTGAGACGTCCACGGGATGAGGTGGCGTAGACCGTAGACGCCGGCGCTATGGATCTCCAGGGCTTGGCGATGCTTGCCGAGGCCGATGACCGACATCTTGACCAGGCCACTCTCGTGCGGCCCGTGGAAGTCGGTGTGGAGTTTGACGCGGTTGATCAAGACGACGCCGTCAGCTTCGTAGGCATGGCGATCCATAAACACGCGGTTGCGGGCGTTGGGTGGGGTCAGTTCGACCGTTTCCATCGAACTCAGGATGGGACAGCCCATAGTCTCTGCGGTGATCCCGTAGTCGGCGAGGACCTCGGTCTGCCCCTCTGCCGTGCCGCCGCCGTGGCTCCCCATTGCGGGGATCACGAAGGGGTCGGCCGCCAGAGCCCTGAGTGCGACCACGGTTGACTCTACGATGGCGGCGATATTCGCAATTCCGCGGCTGCCTACAGTCAGCGCGATGCGCTCGCCGGGCTCGATGCAGTCGGCGACGGAGGCCACTTCGCTATCTACTACCTCTGTGGTGTTCTCGATCCTGGGCCGTGGGAAGCGCTGACGGATCTTGGTCAGGTGAAGCTGCATAGGCTGCCCTCCTTGAGGACTTGTACAGAAAGACGGCGGATACGGAGGCGCCCCGACGGGAGGCCAGGGCGTCTCTTTGCCGTAGATTGTGCTATCGACCGGCAGGCCGAATCCTCAGTCGGCGAACTGAGGCAACCACTTCGCCTCGGCCTCGAACATCTCATCGACCATGGCACGGATCTGGTCGAGGGTCAGCACGGCGCTTGTGTACCTGTCCAGAGCGACGGCTGTGTGGATCAGGTCCCTGTCGCCGGTCTGGGCACCCTTGACGGCGCAGTTCTGCACGGCAACACTGCCCGCGTTGACACCGGCGCAGCCTGCCGGCAAGTCACCGATGTATGTCGGCTGGATGCCCTGCGCATCCACCAGGCACGGGACCTCAACACTGCACCCTTGCATCAGGTTGGTGATGATGCCGGTGTTGGGGACGTTGCCGTAGATCACGCGTGGGGTATTGGTGGTCATCGACTCGATGATGTAGGCACCGTACTCGTGGCTGGGCTTCAGGGGTTCCTCTGCCAGCTCTGCGGCACGGCGCTCCAGGGCGGCGTAGTCATGGTTCCTGCAGATCTCATAGTAATCCCATCGCTCCGGTGTCCAGTACTTGACCTCTTCAGGCGTCCGGCGGAAGTAGGGTAGGTACTCCGAAGCGTGGTGGCTGGATTCCGTCTGGAAGTAGCCTGTCAGGTTCATGATGGCGGTCCGTACTTGCTCACCGCCGCCGCCGTAGAGTTCGTCGCCGGCGTTGGCGCCCGACTCGAGCAGCTTGCGGCTCCTGGCAGCAGAATCGTTCATCGTCTTGCGCAGCAGGGGGAGCACGTCCTCGCCCTTGTGCTTGAATTCGACAAACCACGCCTGGTGGTTGATGCCGGCACACTTGAAGGTCCAGGTACCAGGTTCCAGCCCCATCATATGCTCCGCCAACAAGTGTGAGGTCCCCTGAACTGAGTGACAGAGTCCCACCGTCTTGACGCCTGCATCAGAGGTGTACCAGCAGTTGATGCCCATCGGGTTGGCATATTGGATCATCAGCGCGTCCGGGCACACCTCGTGCATATCGGTGACGATGGGATCCAGAGCAGCTGTAGAGCGCAGCCCACGGAAGATCCCGCCCGGCCCCAGGGTGTCGCCGACGGTCTGATCGAGGCCGTACCTGCGGGGAATCTCCACGTCGTGTTCGTAGGCCTCAAGACCGCCGACCTGGAATGTCACGACGACGAAATCGGCGCCGTCCAGCGCTGCACGGCGATCCGTGGTGGCTTCCACGGTTGCCGGAAGGTCGTGTTCATCCACCAGGCGTTTCGCGTGGCCGTAGGTTCGTGCCAGGTTGTCGGCATTGATGTCCATCAGGCTGAACTGCACATCCTGAAGTGCCGGGAAGGATAGCACATCCCTGATCATAGTGAGCGGGAAAACGAAACCACCGGCACCGACGATTGTTACCTTAGTCATGAATAGCATTCCTTTCGCTTAGGGACGAGAAATAGCAGCAGAGCGATCTCCTGGACTGTCCACCGGTTGTTGCGTTCGGCAATGTGACGTCGATGGCCGCGTACACAGCGGATACTGCGCCAATGATAGCATCACCCGTGCAGGCCGCCAGCTGTGCGGGTGTGTGCCACGATGGGGGCAAGCTTTCAGGCCAGGAGACGATACTGGATCAGCGGGCCGCATATCGCCCATCGTGCGACGCATCCCCCGGGGTGTGACTATGGCGGTGTTGTGGGCTTCGGGCTACAATGTGAAGAGTGTCGTGATGGACCAGGTCCAGTGTCGGCGCTGGGCTTGTAGATTCTCTCGAGTGGCTCGCTGTTTGGTGCGCCGTGGTCTGCTCCGGCCGGCGGCAGACACGCCGGTGCGGACGACAGTACTGGTCCGCACGTGCCAAGATCATGCCGTGTCCCCGTATCCTATGGGATACCGGTACGTCTTCATAGACAGGAGCAAGGCTTGGACGAACGCACGCGCCTGTTGCAGGAAGCCAGACGCTGGGATGAGTCGGCGTTGGCCGAAATCTATGACACCTACGCGCCTTCGATCTACCGGTACGTCTATCGCAAGACTGGTGATCGCGATATCGCTCAGGATCTGACGGCGGAGACCTTCCATCGTTTCCTGAAGGCGCTGAGGCGCGGCACGGGACCCCGAGAGCATCTCTCGGGTTGGCTCTACCGGGTGGCGCACAATCTGGTTGTGGATCACTATCGCGGTCGGCCGGACGAGTTGCCGGCATCGCTGGAGGCTGTCAGCCCTGCGGTGGAAGCGCCGCAGGTGGAGATGGTCGCGCGGAAGGACCAAGCGGCGAGGGTGCGTGCTGCGTTACAGCAGCTTACCCCGCTCCAGCAGAAGGTGATTCTGCTGCGGTTCTTGGAGGAGATGAGTCTACAGGACGTCGCGCTGGCTCTCGATCGCACTGTAGGGAGTGTCAAGGCACTGCAGCATCGGGCTGTCAGAAGCCTGCAGCGGCTATTGGAGGACGGTGATGAAGAGTAGGCAGGGGCCAACGCAGGTCGATATGCCCGCGTTCGTGCGCGACGCGCTGGATGCGCTGCGGCCCGTGGCCGCGCCGGATTCGGACACGTGGGCCGCGAACCGCCTGGCATTCCTTGATGAGGCACATGCGTATGCTCGCGAGGCCGCGTCACTGCCTGTATCGGAGAGTGCTCCCGCTTCCTGGTGGGGACGTCTTCATGAGTCTAGCGCGCTTGTCAAAGCGTTCTTGTTGCATGATAGAGGTCCTGTGGCGGTTGCTCTCAAAGCCGTGCTCGTCATCGCCCTGGCTCTGGCGGTATCCACCGGCGCCGTAAGTGCGGCTCGTGGCAGTCTGCCTGGTTCGCCGCTCTATCCTCTCAAGATCCGGCTTGAGGCCTGGGAGATAGACCAAGCCCGTACCCCTGATGCTATCGCGCGGACGGCGCTAGCTCAGACCGACGTGCGTGTGGTCGAGGCCACGCGACTACAGGACAGGGGAGATCCGGTTCCGGAGGAGACGGCGGTTCGCTACCAGCAGCAGCTGGAGCTTGCAGTGACGGCAGCGGGAGATCTTGAGGAGTCCGTGCGTCAGCAGACGCATGCTGAGATATCTGAGTCGGTGCGAAGACAGCTGCAGATTCTGGAGCGTACGCCGGCACGGGTGCCCGGCGATGCGGTATCTGGCGACGAAGCCGGGCCCGACCCTGGTGTTGAGGCGATGATGCAGATGATGCGCGAGACACGGTCATGGCTGTGGCAGGACGAGGATTTAGGTCTGAATCCTAACTCCCCGGTGGCTGATGACGAGGGTGATGCGCCAGGCGGTGGCGAACCGGCGACGGCCGATGACGATGCACCGTCTGGTGGGCCGGGTCCGGGTAACGGCGGGGCCGGTGACGGTCCGAGCGACAGCGGCCCGAATGACGATGTGCCTGGTGAGGTCGGCCCGGATAGCGAGATCCCGCCTGAGACGTACGACGACAATGATGATGCACCCGGCCCAGGTCTGGTGCCCAATCAGGACGATGCCGCTGAACCGCCCAGCCCCGGTCCA
>CBFCZM010000143.1:0-6932 GCA_965602565.1 uncultured Anaerolineae bacterium | reverse complement strand
CCCACAATCGGGATCGAGGTGCGCTCCGAGAGCGCCTTGATCTCGTCGGGATAGACGGCGTGAATCACATCCTCAAAGAAGAGAATGTCGTACGGCTCCAGCGCTTTGACGATCCGCTCCATACTCGCCCGGTTCCAGCGGAAGTGGAACTCAAGGCCGATCTCCATCTCGCTGCCTACCGCATCGCGGATCTGGCGGATGGGGCGCAGGCTCTCCTCGACGCCCGCCGGGCTGATGTACTTCCCACGACTGTCGAGGCTTGCGGGGTCGAAGGGCCAGATCTTCATCGCACGGTAGCCATCGGCCAGTAACCGGCGTGCCAACTCGCCGGCATCCTCCTGCCACAGCGCGTAGTCGGTCATCTCACCGAAGCCCGTGCACGTATTGTACGTCGGAATGCGCTCCCGGCATCGCCCGCCCAAGAGATGATAGACCGGGGCACCGTAGTGCTTACCCATCAGATCCCACAGCGCGATATCAACAGCTGACAGCGCGCGCATCTCGGCGCCAGCGAAGCCGTGGTAGAGGATATTGTCCGCCAGGTCCTGCCAAATGCCCTCGATGTCCAGCGGGTCGCGGCCCAGCAACTGCGGGGCCAGCGTCCCATGCAGCGCGCCACGGGAGCCGGGGATCTTGTCCACTGTCTCGCCCAGACCGATCAGGCCCGTATCCGTGTGGAGTCGCACGGTCAGCACGCGAGGAACAGCTCCCCAGTAGAGACTCTCGACTGCCGTGATCCTCACGCTAGCCGCCGCCACCCAGCGTATCGATCAGAGCAGAGATCCCAACGGCGACAGCGCCGACAGACAACGCTCGCCACGCGAAAGCGGATCGCCGGCTCAAACTGAGACGTCCGTCCTTGATAATCGTGTGCGCGACCTGTGCATCCATCCCGGCAGTAAACACGTTATCGTAGTACCCCCGGCTTGTGCTCAGCGCGGCCACGACTACGGGCATTGAGACGATGATCGACGCCATCCCCGTCCAGAACATACGCTCGCCGTAGGCCATATACGTGCATCGAGTGCCAATCAGACAGGAAATACTGACGAGAGCGAAAAGCCCCAGATCGATCAGCAGCGTGGTGCCAACGAAACGCAATACAGCTACAACGGCATCCTTGACCTTCGCCATGCACAGTTCCTCCCGAAGAGATGTCAACCAAGTATCTAGGCCACCCGGCCACCCGGAAATCGCGACAGAAGCTCGGGATCGTGTCCCGGTAGTAGCACGTCAACGTCGGTTCTGAGAGACGCCAGGGCCTCCCTGCATTGTACAACATCATGACAGATGGCAACAGGATCGTCGAGCTCGACATTCCTGTACGTCTGCGCCACGCTGGCCATCGCCACATCTACCAACGCGGCGATCCCGTTCCCTTGTACAACCGAGACGTAGAGAGCGAACTCGTGGTCGCGGTCCCGCGCGTAGCTGTGATAGGCGTAGGGGCCCAGGATCCGGCAACGCCCTGTGCGGAAGACCCGCACAGTGTACATCGGGCCACGCCTCAGCGCATCGAGGTTCATCCCAGCCCTTCCATCTCGTCGTGGGTCCTGTAGATATGCGCCGTCATCCGGGGAAGATCGGCCATGTCGAAGGTCGGCTCGAACGCCGAGGCCAGGGCCACGTTCCTCTGCACCTCATCGGGCCACCGCATCCCCACATTGGCCACATGGACGCGGCTATCGGAGAGCACGAACTTGAGGCAGACCTCGTAGAGATCACCGGCCTCAGCCCACTCCGGCGCGATATAGCTCGCCATCCGCTGCAGGATGCCCGAGGTCATAGGCCGCATCACCGATATCCCCAAGTCCGCCTCTGCCGCCTGATTCAACACATTGAGCGCGGCCGACTGGTAGATCACGTTGTAGCGCACCTGCATAATATCGAAGGCGCCGGAGCCGATCAGCGGGCGCGCCGTCCACGGCTCCTCGACCGTGAAGCCCAGGAAGCGCACTCTGCCCTCCGCACGCAGCGCCACCAGCGCATCCAACAGTCCCTCGTCGAGAATGTGGCGCGCCTCGCTGGACGTATACATCCCGCCGTGGAACTGGATGATGTCGATCACCTCAGTCTGCAGCCTGCGGAGCGACGTTTCCACGCTCTTCCGCACATCGGCAGCCGAGCCCTGATAGCCGACCTTGGTCGCCAGCACTACCTCGTCGCGGCGCCCGCGGAGCGCCTCCCCGAAAATCGACTCGCTGTTGCCGTCGCCATACCCCGGCGCCGTATCCGCAAGATTGATTCCGGCGTCCAGGGCCGCGTGGACCGTCTCAATGGCCTGCGCCCGGCCCGCGGGCGAGAAGGGGTCCCACCCCCGCGCGAGGTTCACGCAGCCGAAGGGATACCCTCCGAGGGCGAGGCGGGTGACCTCAAGCTCCGTCTTGCCAAGCCGTACCTTTGGAAGCATGTGACCTCCGGAGTGGAGAACGTAAGAACGGGAGAATGCAGGCAGCGTGAGGATTCAGGCCCCCGATTCTTGACTCTTGGCTTTTGACTTCTGACTCTTGACTTCCTGTCCTCGGACGTGCGACGTGTCCCTGCTTCCCGTCACCCCAGATTCAAGATCACATTGTCGTGCCCCGGGATGACCAACGCTGCCGCACCCTTGATACGGCGGATGGTCTCCGTCGCCTGATCGAAGTCGACGGAGTTGTGGTAGCCCTCCTCGGCGTCGAAATACTCGCGGTTCATCACCGCGTCGCCGGCGATGATCAGGTCGCCCCACGGCGTCGGCGCCTTGAGCGCCGCGAGGGTCATCGTATGGCCAGGCGCCGGGAAGAGCTCCACGCCGTCGGGCAGCGCACCCTCCGCAGGCACAAAGCGCGCGTGCGACTGGCGGAAATCAGGCGCCTTCTCGTACCACTCCGCAAGTCCCGCCTCGGCCATCAGCCAGCTAGCGTGCTCGAAGAGCCGCAGGCCGAACATGTGGTCGCCGTGCCAATGCGTGACGTAGACCATGTCTATCGCCCCCGGACGCAGCCCGGCGCGGTTATACAGCAACCGGGCCAACTCCTCGCGGCGCGGCGAGGGGTCGACCAACAGGCGGTGCCCGCCCACGTCCAACAGCGTGCACGTCGCGCTGATATTCTCCCGCATCCGCGCCATCTCTCCCCAGAATTTGCTCTGACTCAGCGTCCCGATATTGATGATTCTGTACACAGCAGTCTCCTCTCGATCAATCACAGCAGGCATACTCTAGTTGCTTGTCGACTCTCGGCAAGTGGTGCGCGGCGACGGGGCGTGCGCATCTCGCCGGTTCCGGAGCAGGTTCTGTCGGCCTGAACGGGTTACTGCGGCCAATTCATTGAACTAGACAGCATAGTGAAGGATCTTGCGAACCCGAGGGGCCGCTGATGCTGAAACGTTGGTATTAGCATCACAAGATCCCTCGTTTGCGCTGTCCCGGATCGAGATTGTGTGCCGGACTCACTCGGAATGGCTGTAGCCGCGTTCATTCGGCTGAGATGCGTACGCCCTGCGCACGGCGAGACTCCGGGGGATCAAAGCCTTTCCGCAGACTCTGATCCCCTCTGTGTTTGACGGCAGTTGGTTGTGAGACTTGAGATGCCGGGTATCATACAGTTGTCACCATACCTTGAGTATCATCAGCCCAGCACAAGCCAGGGGAGCCACACTCAGATGCTCGCAAGCGAATCTCGCCCCATGCAAATCCCGACACAACTCATCGAGAAAGTCCATGGCATCTTCGGTGACAGGGGCCGGGCCTGGCTGCCCCACCTGCCCGCCATCCTGACGCGGTGTCGGGAGAAATGGAACCTGGCCGAGGGCACAGTCTGCCCCGCCGTGAGCATGAGCTACATCGAGTTCACCACCACCGTTTCCGGTGAACCCGTCGCTCTCAAGGTCGCGGTGCCGCACGAAGAGCTCTTCACGGAAATGGAGGCGCTGGCCCTCTACAACGGTCAGAGAGCCGCGCGGCTGCTGGACGCCGACCGCGAACTGGGCGCCATCCTGATGCAGCGCGCCGTGCCCGGGACGATGCTCTGGCAGGTCGGCGACAATCGCGAGCAGACGCACATCGCCGCATCGATGATGAGGGACCTGCCGGCGCCCGCTCCCGCAGCGCACACCATGCCACACTTCTCCCGCTGGGTGAAGCGGGCCTTCAGTCTGACGCGAACGGAATGGGATCCCGGGGAGCGCATGCCGCGAGATCTTCTCGACCGGGCCGAAGCGGCCTCCATCGAGCTCTCACGAGACAGAACTCACGACGTCGTCCTTCACGGCGACCTGCATCACGAGAACATCCTATGGGACGAGGAGGATGGCTGGTTGGCCATCGACCCCAAAGGCGTCATCGGCCCCGCCTGTCTGGAGGTCGGGCGCTTCATCCAGAACCAGCTGCCGGACGATGCCCCTTTCAGCGTACACGAGCGACTGGTGCGCGAGCGCATCAAGATCTTCAGCGCCGAACTTGGGATGACACCGGAGACCATCGCCGCTGCCGCTTTGGTGGACTGCGTCCTCAGCCACGTCTGGAGCTTCGAGGATAGGGGGCCACTGAGCGAGTGGTGGTATCGGGGCGTCGAGTTGGGGCGATTCCTATGTGGTATACTCCCCCGTGCATAGTCCCCACCGTATCGAAGGGACCCAATCGCAATGGTACCCTATCGCGTCGTAGAGCGTCCGGCCTTCATGGTCGCCGGAAAGAGCGTGTGGATCTCCGGACGGGATGACGAGCAGTTCGGACGCTTTTGGGCCCAGTGCAGGACCGGTGAGACCTTCAGCAAATTCGAGGCACTGACAGGTGTGGCGCCAGGACCTCAGACCCGGGGGCACGCCCTGGGCATCTCCCGCGTGGAAGCGGATCCCGGCAACCGCGCTTTCAGCTTCATGGTCGCCGTCGAGGTGCCAGACGTGATCGATACGGGCGATCTGGAGACCTACACCGTCCCGGCGTGCCGTTGGGCGGTCTTCGAGGCTCACGGCCCGGTCCCGCAGGCGCTCGTCGCCGCGGAGATGTACGCGTTTGTGGAATGGCTTCCTGCCTCCGGCTATGCTCACGCATTGGCTCCTGAGCTGGAGGTCTACCCACCCTCACCGGACGATCAGCCGTACTGCGAGTTCTGGCTGCCGGTGGTGGAAAGGGATGAATAGAAGAGTGCCCGCTACGTGGGCCAGGATCAGCGAATCTCAGTTGGCGGAGTTCGCCCGCACCGACAGATCCACCATTCCCAGATTCCGAATTCGCTGATTCTTTCATTCGCCCATTCGCCACCCCGAGGTACCCAATAGCGTGACACACTCACCCTCATCCGATCTCACCCGCGGCTACACAGCCGCGCTCGGCGCCGCGGCGCTGCTGTCCACCACCGCGGTCTTCATCCGCTATCTCACGGTGACCTACAAGATCCCCGCGTTGGTGCTGGCCTTCTGGCGCGATATCTTCCTGGTACTGACGCTGGTACCGGTGCTCGCCATCGTTCGGCCGGCACTGCTGCGCGTGGAACGGCGTCACCTGGGCTATCTGGCAGCCTACGGCCTGATGCTCTCCGCATTCAACGCGATGTGGACGCTGTCGGTGGCCTTCAATGGCGCGGCGGTGGCCACGGTGCTGGCCTATTGCTCCGCCGCGTTCACGGCGTTGCTCGGCTGGTGGCTGCTCAGGGAGAAGCTCAACTGGGGCAAGCTGGTGGCCATCGCGCCGAGCATCGGCGGCTGTGTGCTGGTCGCGGACGCGCTCGATCCCGCCGCCTGGAGCGCGAACTACATCGGTATCCTGACCGGCATTCTCTCGGGCCTCACCTACGCGGGCTACAGCCTGATGGGGCGCTCGGCCTCGCAGCGCGGCCTGAACCCGTGGACGTCGCTGATCTACACCTTCGGGTTTGCCGCCATCATACTGCTTGGGGTGAATCTGGTCCCCGGCGAGGGCATGCCAGGTGGCGCCCTACGCACCGGCGATATACTCTGGCTGGAGACCTCGTGGGTCGGCTGGGGCGTCCTGTTCCTGCTGGCAGCGGGACCAACAGCGGGCGGCTTCGGGCTCTACAACGTCAGCCTCAGCCACCTGCCGTCCAGCGTAGCCAACCTGATTGTGACGCTGGAACCGGCCTTCACGGCACTGAGCGCCTATTTCTCCCTCGGCGAGCGCCTCACTCTGATCCAGGCCGCCGGCAGTTTGCTGATCGTGGGCGGTGTCGTCTTCATGCGGATCTATCAGGGGCGCATAGCTGGGGGAGCCGGGACCTCACGCCAAGCCGCAAAGGCGCCAGGAAGAGCAGAACCTGGAGGATAGCCGCTGTGTGGGCCAGAACTAGAGAACGAATGTGTGAGCACAAGACCCAGAGCTTCCTCGCTTGCTTGACGCTCCGCCCGGCCGCCCCTATACTGCCGACATAGGTCACCCATCACGCTGGGGTGCAAGCCGTGATCTACGTTGCCATTGAGCGCGACCACACCCTACACATTCATCCTCACGATGCACGCGGACGACAGAACCAACTTCCAGATGCTGGACCACGGCGTCCAGGGCTACGTTCTGCAGTCAATGCAGCCATGAGAGGGGATTGAGAGAAATGTGGAAGATATGGGTGGCAGTGCTGGGAGTTGCTGCAGTTGCTATGTGCGGGCTGTCAGAGGTGCTTGCCCCGGGTGCGACACCCGGGCCCGTCGATGGGGCAGCGGGCACACCGACGACTATGGCCTTCCTGCCCCTGGAAGGCAACGATGACATAGAAACAGCGACGCCGGGCCCGGTAGCAGAGGGGCTGATCTCACCAGACGACCTGACCTATCTCGGCGCATTCGGGCTGCCGGCCGATCCGGAGGGAATGGGATGGGAATGGGGCGGTGGCGCCCTGACCTATCATCCCGCCGGCAATCCGGGGGGAGATTCCGACGACCACTCCGGTTCACTCTTCGCCACCGGCCATAACTGGCACCAGCAGATCGGCGAGTTGAGCATC
>CBFCZM010000142.1:0-6960 GCA_965602565.1 uncultured Anaerolineae bacterium | reverse complement strand
ATCGGCACCCACATGCTATCCTCAGCCAGCGCCGCCTGCAGGTCAGAGAGACGGGCTCCTGCCCCGACCTTCACGTAGAGATCGTCGCGGGCATAGGTCTGCACGCCGGCGAGGCGCGCCGAACTCAGGGCCACATCGGCCGGCGCGAAGAGCGTGGACTTCGAGCCGCCGCCGCGGATCCGGATGGACTTGCCGGCGGCAGAGAGACCACACAGGACGTAGGAGGCAGCCTCGACTGTGTCGGGCTCAACCGTGAGGACGTCCAGGTCCAGAGGCTTGGCGCCTTCCAATGGCGGAGTGCAGACGAGCAGCGACTCAGCTTTGGGGAAGACTTTGTCCGGGTTCAGAAGCTCCCTGGGATCAAAGATCTTTTTGAGCTCGTACATCGCCGACAGCTCTTCCTCACTGTACATCAAGGGCATGAACTCCCGCTTCTCGATGCCGATACCGTGCTCGCCGCTGATGGTGCCGCCCTTGCTGACAAAGACCTCCGACATACGGCGCCCACCCTCGTGGAGCCGGGCCAGGAACTCCTCGTCCTCGGGATCGTACACCAGCACCATCGGGTGCAGATTGCCGTCCCCGGCGTGGAGCAGGAAAACGACGTCCAGATCATGCTCCTCACAGATCTGAATCACCTCGCGCAGTGTCTCTGCCAGCATGCTGCGCGGAACAGAACCGTCCACCGTGTAGTGATCGAGGGCCACCCGCGCCAGTGAGCCTGCCGCGCTCTTGCGGGCGAACCAGATCTCCGCTCGCTCCTCCTCGGTATGAGCCACTCTCAACTCCGTTGCGCCGTTCGCACTCAATACTGCAACGACTTCCTCCATCTGCGGCGCGAGGCTATCCGGATACCCGTCCAGATCGATGATCACGACGGCGCCCGCATCGATAGGCAATCCTGGGTGATTGTACTCCTCGACGATGCGCATCATCTTCTGGCCCATCATCTCCATTGTCGCCGGCACCAGACCAGCCGCGATCACGGCGGAGACAGCCTCACCGGCCTGCGCCACGGAGTCAAACGCGGCCAACAGCGTCTGCACTGCCGGCGGGTTGCGGAGCAGACGTACACTGGCCTCCGTCATCACGCCCAGCGTGCCCTCGGCCCCCGTCATCAGACCGACCAGGTCGACCTCGGGATAGTCAAATGCCCTGCCGCCCAGCTTGACGGCGCGACCGTCGGCCAGCACAACCTCCAGACCCGTCACATAGTTCGTCGTCACGCCGTACTTGAAGCAGTGTGGGCCACCGGCATTGGCGGCGATGTTCCCGCCCACCGTGGCAGAGCGTCCGCTGGCGGGATCGGGCGGGAAGGTGAGACCCTCGCCCTTGGCGATCTCATCCAGCGTCAGATTGACAATGCCAGGCTGCACCACCGCGCTGCGGCCGTCAACGTCCAGCTCCACCAGATCCTTCATATGTGAAAACTGCAGCAGCAGGCCCTCGCGGAGGGCCACCGCACTGCCGGCGAGGCCGGTGCCCGCGCCACGGGCGATGATGGGGACCTCCTTCGCCCCCGCCCATAGCACAGCCGACTGCACGTCGGAGGTGCTGTAGGGGAAGACCACGCCCGCAGGCGTGCCACGGTCCATTCCGCCATCAACGTTGTAGGTCAGCAACTCCACCGCGTTGTCCACCACCTGCCCCGGTGTCAGAAGCGCTTTGAGGGGACTGAGAGGCGTATCGTCGAAGCGATTCAGACGGCGCGCCTGCCAGGCCAGCCACCGGTCCGGTAGCTTGGGCGAGGCAAAGAGCGGCTTGGGGTGCTTGACCGGAGCGCTGAGGCGCTCAAGCGCCTTGCCGCCGGCGTGCTCAGCGACCATATAAGAGAGGTCGAGCATCTCGGCGATGTGCAGCACCTTGGTATTCAGGCGCGCGCGGCGGACACCCGCCACCAACTGCATATGACACCCGGTGTTGCTGGTGACCAGCACATCAGCCCCCGTAGCCGCGATATCCTCCATCTTGACATCCAACACGGCGTTAGCCGTCTCGCTCTGCACGATATTGTAGATGCCGGCGCTGCCGCAGCAGTATTCCGGGTGTTTGAGCTCGATCAGCTCCATCCCTGGGATCGCATTCAGCAGCTCCCGCGGCTGATCGATCACACCCTGACCATGACGCAAGTGGCACGAATCAGAGTAGGTCGCCCGAACGTTGAGCGCCCCCGTGGGCGGGACGTTGAGATGCTCGTACATGAACTCGCTGAAATCCTGGACCTTGGCGGCGAAGTCCTCTGCCCGCTCCGCGTAGACAGGGTCATCGCCCAACAGATCCGGATACTCCCGAAGCGTCAGACCACAGCCCCCTGCGTTGTTAACGACGATATCGTAGGGCTCGAAAGCCTCGATGTTCTGGCGCGCGAGCTCTTGTGCCAGCTTCTCACCGCCGGTGTGCCACTGGGCCGCACCGCAACAGGTCTGGGACTGCGGGAAGTGGACCTCGTAGCCGTTGCGCTGCAGGACGCGAATCGTCGCCGCATTGATCCCGGCCAGGAACGCCTCCTGAATACAGCCATAGAAGAAAGCCACGGTGCCACGCTTCTCCCCGATCGCCAGCGCGGGTCTACTGGTGTCAAGATGCCGCCCCGAAATCGGCGGCAGGATACCCTCCATAGCATTGAGGGGCTTGGGCAGGATGTTCAACGTTCTCACCAACCACTGCACCCCCAATACCTCATAGAGCCACATCAGCCGCGCGAGCATCTTCATCTGGCCGATGTGGGGCATCAGCTGGGCCATGCCCACCCAGCGCACGAACCTCTCGGCCACACCGGGTTGACGCAACTCCTCCACCGCGATCCGCGCCCCCTCGATGAGCTTGCCGTATTGCACGCCGGAGGGACAGGCAGACTCACAAGCGCGGCATTCGAGGCAGAGGGTGATGTGTTCGGAGAAAGTCGTCAGGAACTCCTCCTCGCTGATCTTGCCATCGACAGCCGCCCGCATCATCGCAATGCGCCCGCGCGGGCCATCCGTCTCCGTGCCAAACACCGCATAGGTGGGACAGGCTTGCAGACAGAGGCCACAGTGCGCACACTGATCCAGTAACTCACGATATTCGTCGGTCAGCATCTTGGTGATTTGCAGCACGGGCAGAGCCTCCAATCTAGTTCTGCGGATGCGCACCGGGCCGAAAGGCGGTGCCAAGGTGATCTTTCAGGGCGCATTGTACCATCACCGTGCCGATTCGCACAACCTGAACAGCAGTGGAGCGTGTTCCACTACTGCTCCGAGAATGGCACCTTCTACCCTCGAGTAGATGGTCGGGCTGGACAGCCCAACCTACATGCACATCCCCATGTAGGCCAGGTCCCCTCGGAGACACGTCGTCGTGCCCGCACCCGCCCACTTGCCTTTATCGCGTAAGCCAGTATTATCTGCTCACCGTACGAATCCATGTTCCAGGAGGATCAAATGCTGTTCAAAAATCTGGGCGTCCCCGAGCTGATTCTGATTTTGGTCATCGCGATTCTGATCTTCGGCCCCGGACGAATCGGCAGAATCGGGTCAGAATTGGGTAAAGGCATTCGTGGCTTCAAAGAAGGAGTGGGCGACGATAAGGATGAGGAAGACGCAACGGACGACGCAGCGGCCGCTGACACCGCCACCGATACGGAGAGCGAATAGTCGTCCGTCTCACGATACCAGGGAGCCATACAGCCGTGGCCCCGTATGGCAACAACAGCCGGGCACTGATCTTCCGTACGGTCTCACCATCAGTACCCGGCGCTTGTTTGAGGTCATATCGAGTTCCCAACCCGCGGAAGACCAATGATCATTGGCGCCTGCAGACTGCACCTCTACCTCCCTGGCGTTGCTTCGCTGAAGGAAAAACGAAGCATCATCAAACCACTGCTCAACCAGCTGCGGCGCCGGTTCGAAGTTGCGGCAGCAGAGGTTGACCACCAGGATGTCTGGCAGACAGCCGACATCGCGGTGGTCGCCGTTGCCACCGAGTCCGGTCATATCTATGCTGTGCTGGAACGGGCCATCCACTGGGTTGAAGACAACTACGTCCAGGTTCAAGTCATCGATTGGGAAACGGAACTACGTTAGCGATTAGGTATGAATGTCGTCGACGAAGTCAAGGAACGCCTCGATATCACCGATTTCGTCAGTCGGCACGTGAATCTCCAGAAATCCGGCCGGTACTTTAGGGGTTTGTGTCCCTTCCACACGGAAAAGACGCCGTCGTTCTACGTCTTTCCGGATAGCCAGCGCTGGCATTGCTTTGGATGCGGCCGCGGTGGCGATATCTACAGCTTCGCGATGGAGTTTGAGGGGCGCGACTTCCGAGGTGCGCTCGAGGAACTGGCCCGCCAGGCAGGCGTCCAGCTCAGGGAGCGCACACCGCAGGAGACCAAAGCCGAGGACGAAGCCGACCGGCTGCGCTCGCTGTTGGACGAATCCGCGACGTACTACCACGCCCTGCTGATGTCCTCACCACAAGCAGGGCGGGCACGCGCATACCTCCGAGATCGCGGGTTCACACGCGACACTGTGGACACATTCCAACTGGGCTACAGTCTGGAGTCGTGGGATGCCGTGCGCACGCACCTGCTGGGCAAGGGCTACCCGGTTGAGGAGCAGATTGCCGCCGGCATGCTGGTGGAGCGCGAAGAGGGCGGAACCTTCGACCGGTTCCGCGATCGAGTCATGATCCCTATCCACGACCGGCGCGGTCGGACCATCGCGTTTGGTGCACGTGTGCTCAAGCCGGACCAGCAACCCAAGTATATGAACTCTCCGCAGAGCCTGGTCTTCGATAAGGGTACGGTGCTATTCGGCTACGATCTCGCCAGCCGCTCCATTCGCGAGGTCGGCGCCGCCATCATCGTCGAGGGCTACATGGATGTGATGATCCCGCACCAAGCCGGCTACAGGAACGTTGTCGCCCCGATGGGAACCGCTCTGAGCGAGGCCCATCTGAAGCAGTTGCAGCGCCTGACGGATCGCTTCATCCTGGCACTTGACCCCGATACTGCCGGCATCCAGGGCACGCTGAAGGGATTGGATACGGCGCGACAGACGCTGGACCGCGATCCGGATCCCGTTTTCGACGCACGCGGTCTGGTGGGCTCCGGAGGGCGCCTGAAGGCCGACATCCGGGTACTGACACTGCCGGACGGGCTGGATCCCGACGAACTGATCCTGCAGGATCCGGGGCGCTGGGAACAGCTGGTGGCGTCGTCCCAGCCGATCGTGAGGTTCTACTTCCAGCATATGCTGTCACAAGAGCATCCCGACGAACCCAAGACGAAGTCGCGCATTGTGGACGAGATGCTCCCGCTGCTCAAGGACATTCCCAACAGCGTCGAGCGCGAGGCTTACGCGCAGGAGATCGCCCTGACACTGAGACTTGATGCTCGTACACTGCTTGACCGGCTGCATGCGCTAGATCGCGCCGAAGCCATCCGGATTCGGGCAGCGGGGCGTCGCTCGAGCGGGGGACCTCCACCCTCGGACCTTGAGACGCACATCCTGACGGTCCTGATGCACCACCCGGAGTTGCTGGCCAACACGAACGCGCTGTTGGCGCAAGCGGACCTCTCCCCATTGAGCGAGGATGATTTTGCCTCCCAGTACCGGCTGATCTGGATCTCGTGGGCTCAGATGCTGGAGCACCCCGAACTCGAACTTGAGGATTTCCTACCTTCGGATATGCTAGGTCTTGTACACGAATGGGTGAACCAGGCACTTCCGGAGATGTCAGCATCTCAATGGGAATGGCATCTGGTGCGCACCGTGCTGCGCATCCGAGAGAAGCGCATACACGAAGAGGCGCAGCAGAACCGGACAATGCTAAGAAACGCTGAAGCTGAGAGGGATCTCGACGCCATATCGAGTATCAACCAGCACATTGCAGCAAGTGCAAATCGGCTTCTGCGAATACAGTGGGCGTTGGCCCAGCGTCCAGCCCGCATCTAGCCTTGGGGCCAGGCATACCGTGAAGGAGGGGGGTATGGCACGATCACCACGGCAAACCGACACGCAGAGCGCGCGCACGATCGACGAAGATCCGTGGAAAGACGATGACAGTGATGACGTCAACGACGTGCACGACGAGGAGGACAAGATCGAGGAAGATATCGAGCCGGAACACGTCAATGCCGCCCAACTCCCTGAACTTGAGCTTGATGATGAGCCTTCCCAGAATGAACTAAGGGAGATTGAGGAGCAGCTGGCCGCGCCCCCGATCCCCCAAGACCTGGTGGATGATCCGGTGCGAATGTACCTGCGCGAGATCGGGCAGGTAGATCTGTTAGCACCGCACCAAGAGGTCTGGATCTGTATGATCCGAGAAACCGCCGATCGGCTTGACGAGGCGTGTCTTGAGGTCGTCGGCGCCTCTGAACCGGACGTCTTGGCAAAGCAATTACTCGAGCTCTACACCGCGGCGCGCACAGCCTGGACTAATGCCAACCGACTTGCCAGGCGGTCTGATGTGAAGATCCCGACCGCGGAGGAGCTGCTGGATGAGATCGTCCACCAGCAGCGCATTCTGATCTCATCGGAGCCGTCAGCCCTCTATCACTTGATGGGCCCAAACCAGTGGGGAGACGACCCACAGTGGCGGCCTATCATCAGCGAGCTGCTTACCACGGCCACGACGCTCTACCTGCTTCGTCCGGAGCTCGTGGAGTACGTTCGCGACAAGTCGTTGACCGGATCCCGCTGGCCCTCGGTCACGCAGATTCGCAAGCGGCTGCCCCAGGTTGAGGATACCTTCGACTGGTGGAAGCAGGTCGAGATCGTCGCTGCGGAAGCGCAACAGATGTTGGTGCGCGCCAATCTGCGTCTGGTCGTCAATATCGCCAAACGCTACATCGGGCGAGGTGTCTCTTTCCTCGATCTCATCCAGGAGGGCAATATAGGGCTGCTGCGCGCTGTGGAGAAATTCGACTACATGCGCGGATACAAGTTCTCGACCTACGCCACATGGTGGATTCGCCAG
>CBFCZM010000141.1:0-7017 GCA_965602565.1 uncultured Anaerolineae bacterium | reverse complement strand
TGGGGATGCTCATCGTGTTCAACTACCTGCCCATGTTCGGTTTGGTAATTGCCTTCAAGGACTACCGCTTTGCCAAGGGCATCTTCGGCAGTGAATGGGTCGGGTTCAATAACTTCCGCTTCATCTTTGGCGGGGCCGGGACCGGATGGCGCATTGTCTGGCACACGGTCTCGTACAACCTGAGCTTCATCTTTTCGGGCATGGTTGGATCCCTCGCCCTGGCCTTCCTGATCAACGAGGTGCATACCACGCGAGCCTCGCGGGTCTATCAGGCGCTGGCCTTCCTGCCCCACTTCGTCTCCTGGGTTGTGGTGGGTATCTTCGCCAATGGTTTCCTGCGCTACGATGGCGGCGTCGTGAACAAACTGCTGATCAGCCTGGGTCGGGAGCCTCTGCTGTTCTACCAGTTGCCGCAGTATTGGCCCTATATTCTGGCCGCGGTCAACCTCTGGAAGGGCGTGGGTTTCGGCAGTATCGTCTACATGGCCGGGATGTTGGGCATCGACGATGCGCTCTACGAGGCGGCGCAGATTGACGGGGCCAACCGCTGGCAGCAGGTTCGCTACATAACTCTGCCGCTGCTTGTCCCCCTGATCATCACTATCACACTCCTGTCGCTGGGCGGCATCTTCCGCGGCAATCTGGAGATGTTCCAGATGATGATCGGGAACAACCCGCTGCTCTACAGCACCACGGATATCATCGATACGTTTGTCTTCCGCTCGCTCCTCACGCTGGGAAGCCTGGGCATGGCATCGGCTGCCGGCTTCTTCCAGTCCGTGGTTGGTCTGATCATGATCCTCACCACCAATACGTTGGTGCGGAACATCAACAGGGAACGCGCACTCTACTAGGAGGGAGATCATCATGACCCAAGCACAAGCAATCGCTGCGACCCCAAGGCGGCAGAGCTTCAGTATCGGCAAGGCGCTGATACATCTCGTGCTGGCAGTGGTCGCCTTCCTCTGCGTCATGCCGATGCTGCTGGTGATCTCGACCTCGCTCTCCGATGACCTGATCGTCGCCAAGGAGGGGTTGTCGTTGGTGCCCCAGGGGTTCAGCACCTATACGTATGAGTTTATCCTGGCCAGTCCGGCACAACTGCTGCGTAGCTATGGGATCACCATGCTGATCACCGCATCGGGCACCGCCGGTGGGATCCTCGTCTCTGCTATGATGGGCTATGCGTTGGCACACCGAGGATTCTCGCTGCGTGGCGTGTTCGTATTCATTGTCGTCTTCACGATGTTGTTCAATGGCGGCATGGTGCCTACCTACCTGATCGTGCGCGGGACGCTGGGATTGCACGACAACCTCCTGGCTCTGATCCTGCCGACAATGATCATCCCGTGGTACATCATGATGTTCCGCTCGCATTTTCAGGGTTTGCCTCACGAGATCATGGAGTCCGCCAAGATCGATGGCGCCGGCGAATGGCGTATGTTTTTCCAGATCGCGATGCCGCTCTCGCGTCCCTGGTTGGCTACCATCGGCCTGATGTACGTTCTGAAGTACTGGAATGAATGGATCCCGGCGATGATGTATATTGAGGATCCCAAGCTCTTCCCGCTGCAGTACCTGCTGCAGCAGATCGTGCGCAACGCGCAATTCCTTCGCTCCGTCCGCGATGCGATGACGACGCAGGTGAAGCTACCGGGCCTCTCGTTGCAGATGGCGATGGTGGTCATCGCTGCGGGCCCTGCTATGTTCGTCTTTATGTTCTTGCAGAAGTACTTCGTCCGTGGCCTGACCGCCGGTGCCGTGAAAGGCTAGCCACGTGTAGGTGAGCGCGGCCCTGGGGTGGCTTGCTCTGGTGTTGCCACGTAAAGCGTCGCGAAAGGAGGCTATCCATCAACCGATACGTCTGCAGACCTGGTTTGGTCCGAATGACGTCCTAGCTGGCCCCCGCAGGGTGGCCGCACTGATTCTGTAATAATATGCACGCTCAGTTAGGAAGGAGACCCAGATGAACGAGAGACGCAAGCTGTTCTTTGGTGTGGTAGCTGCGGTAGTACTGCTGCCGATCCTCGCTTCGTGTGCCCCACGGACCGTTGAGGTGGATAAACTAGTGACCCAGGTGGTCAAGGAGCAGGTCACCGTTGTCGTCGAAGGTGAGACGGTTACGCTTATCGAAGAGGTCGAGAAGGTCGTAACCGTCACCCCAAGTGCTCCGGTCGAGATCAGCTATACTTACCCGGGTCCCGGCGTACCCAACGATCTCCAGGAGGTCGAGGACGCCATCAACGGGATTCTGATCCCGAAGATCAATGTCAAGCTCACCTTGAACCCCATGGACTGGGGTACGTTTGGTGAGCGCATGCAGCTCAAGATGGCTGCCGGTGAGCCTTGTGATATCGTCTTCGTGGCGCCCTGGATCAACAACTACTACCTCAACGTGATCAACGGCGCGCTGTATCCTCTGGACGACATCCTGCCCGAGTATGCCCCCGGCCTGTACGCCAGCATTGCGCCCAGTACCTGGGAGGCGGCTCGCGTGAAGGGCAATATCTACGCTGTCATCAACCAGCAGATCTGGCCCAAGCCCTGGGGTGTGCACGTAATCAAGGACTTCGCCGACAAGTACAACCTGGACCTCGACACCATCTACAGGTTCGAGGATATGGAGCCCTTCATGGATGCCGTCCTGGCGGGTGAGGGCGGCGAGGTTACCCCGTACTGCAAGCGCGCGGTCCCCTTCTATCTGCAGTATCACGGCTTCGCCGAGATGGGCTCCGGCGATGCGGCGGGCGTGAGCGTCCGCTACGATGATCCCACTGTCGTCAACGTCTTCGAGAGCCCGGAATGGCAGGAGACTGCGCAGTTGAACCGCCGCTGGTACCTGGCCGACTACACGTTCAAGGATGACATTCCGAACATCGATGAGACGATCAAGGCCAAGTTGTGCGCCTACGACTCGCACATCGAGAAGCCTAACCAGGCTACCGATTTCCGGGCGGCCCATGGTCTGGATTGTATCTTCAAGAACCTGACCGTTCCTCTGATCCTGGACACCGGTGGTGCGACGGCTACGATGAACGGCATCTGTGCCACGTCGGCGAATCCCGAGTCCGCGATGAAGGTCCTTGAGATGCTCAACACCAACAAGGAAGTCTACCGCTTGCTGTCCTACGGTATCGAGGATGAACACTGGGTCTGGGTGGACAAGGATTTGGATATCGTCTCACTGCCCGAGGGCAAGACCCAGGCTGACATGGGTTACTTCCCCAACACCGACTGGATGTTCGGTAACCAGTTCAACGCTCCGTACCGTGATGAGGAGACCGCCCGGCTCGACGCCTGGGAGCTAACGCGCCGCATGAACAACTCTGCCACGCCGCACATCCTCCTGGGCTACACGTTCGATTCCAAGCCTGTGGAAAACGAGGTGGCGCAGGTCACCGCCGTGGCTGCTGAGTTCTGTACGCCGGTTCTCAATGGTCTGGTTGACTTTGAGGGCAACTACGAGACCTGTCTGGAGAAGGTCAAGGCCGCCGGGATCGACACGGTTCTGACCGAGGCCCAGCGCCAGGTCGACGAGTTTATGGCTGGCAAGTAAGCCGCGCTTCTAGGACAGTCGAACGCACACAGGGTGAGCAGCGCCCTGTGTGCGTTTTCTTCGAATCGCTTACCTTCGACGGGAACTATCTATGACCGATCGTGTTTCCAAGCACGGTGGCTTATCCCGGTCGTCGCTGATCGGGCGCGGTGTCGCCAGCTTGCTGCGGGCTACATCCACGCTGAAAGTGGCAACTAAGCGTTTGATGGCCCAGCCGGGCCTGATGCTGGCGACGTTGCTCGGTCTGGTGATGGTCGCTGCGCTGGCCATGAGCATCCCCATGTACGCCGAGGGTGTCTATTACCGGGTTCTCAGCGAGGGGCTCTTCTCCGATGCACCCAGCTTCCGCGGCAAGGTTGTGCGTCCGCCGGTGGCGGTGCTGTATCGCTACATAGGTGCGTTTGCCGGTCCGCTGCAGTGGGATGATGTCGTGCCGCTGGACCGTTTTTTTCGGGATGAGGTCTACGAATACTTGCACCTTCCGGCGTCGCCCGATGCTTCCTCCGTGCATATGTTCAACACCGGGCTCTTTGGCTTCTTCCCGGAGCGCGACGCAGATGTACTGGCGACTAGACCGCCGGAGCTCGAGGTCGCCTTGGCGGCCTTTGGCACCCCCGAGGCCCACCTCAGGCTGCTGGATGGAATCCTGCCGGGAGACGCTGCCCCATCGACGGAGCCTGACGCACCTATCGATGTTCTGATCAGTCGTGCTATGGCTGAGAAGATGGGCATTCAGGCCGGCGAGATGTTTATTGCCTATGACCGGCGCGCCATGCGCCGCTACGAGGCACATCCGGCCCGTTTCACTCTACGTGTCATCGGCGTATGGGAGCCGGTGAGCCCGAATGCCGAATATTGGGACTACGTCCAGGTGCCGCCGGATAATACGTTGATGGTGTCCGCCGCTACCTTTTCCGATCGGCTTGGCCCGGTCCTCACGGATGAGATCTACCAGGCGCTGTGGTATCTTCCTATGGATGCCTCCAGGGTCTACGTCAGCGACGTGGACCTGTTGCTGGCGCGGCTCAGCACGCTGGACCGTGCCGTGCAGATGATCCTGCCCAGCACGACCGTTGATGTGTCGCCGGTCAAGGCGCTGCGGGCCTACCAGGCTTCCGCTGGTTTGCTGGATGTGTTGTTGTTGGCTTCCAGTGTGCCCGTGCTGGGTCTGTTGCTGGCGTTTGTGGCCCTTATCGTGACGCTCAACACTGAGCGTCAGCGCAACCAGATCGCCGTCATGCGAAGCCGTGGCGCCTCATCGGGCCAGATTGCCGGTATTGCGATGATGGAGGGTCTGGTGCTGGGTGCGCTTGCCCTGTGCTTGGCCCTGCCGGCTAGTCTGCTGCTGGCCCAGATGATGGGACAGACACGAACCTTCCTGGATTACTCGCTTCAGACAGATTTTCGTGTCGGCATTACCTGGCCCACCGTCTTGCGCGGAGCCTTGGCGATGGGCTTCAGCCTGGCGGCGCAGGTTGTGCCTACGCTGGGCGCCGCCCGCCATACGACGGTGACCTATAAACAGGAGCGTGCACGCACGCTGCGCCCGCCGTGGTGGCAGCGCGCGTGGCTGGATGTGTTGCTGTTGATCCCTGGGGGCTACGGTGCCTATCTCCTTTCTCAGCAAGGTAGCCTGTTGGGTGTCGCGGAGGGAGTGCCGGCGGATCCGTTCTCCAATCCCCTGCTCTTCCTGGTGCCGGCGCTCACGCTGCTGGGGCTGACGCTCTTTCTGCTGCGGCTGTTGCCGTTGTTGGTGCGCCTGGTGGCGTGGATCACGCGGTACTCCGGCAGCGTGAGTCTGTTGATGGCCTCCCGGCAGCTCGCCCGGGCGCCTCGGCTGTACGCTGCTCCTCTCGGCCTGCTGGTGCTCACATTGGCCCTGTCCTCTTACACCGCATCTCTGGCGGCGACGATGGACAACCATCTGTTTGACCAGCAGTTCTATCGTGTGGGGGCGGACGTCAGTCTGGTGGATACCGGGGAGGATCTCGCTGACGCAGACATCGCCATCCCGACTGGGGGCAGCGATCGGACCAACACGGACGCCGCGCCCGGCGTCATGTGGCAGATCCTGCCGGTTCTGGACTACCTGAACCTGCCGGGCGTGACTGGCGCGACTCGGGTGGGACGCTACGCCGCTCGGGTCGAGACGCCAGGAGGATTTGTGCCGGGTACCTTCATCGGTGTGGATCGCGCGGATTTCTCGCGGGTCACTTACTGGCGCGGAGATTTCGCTTCGGAGCCCTTGGGGAGCCTGATGAACCAGTTGGCGACCGCACCGGACGGTGTACTGCTCCCCAGGGCGTTCATGCGCGAGCAATTCCTCACGCTCGGCGACCGGGTTACCTTGGCGGTGCAGGCCTACGGGCAATCGGCCCCCGTGCAAGGGCGCATCGTCGGGACCTTTGATTACTTCCCTACCTGGTATCCCGATAGTGGCCCGCTGGTGGTGGGCAATCTGGACTACCTCTTCCTGTCGGCGCAGACCGAGGTGCCATACCGCGTGTGGATGCGCACGGCGGCGAACACAGATGGCGATCTACTCAGCACGGCGGTGCGCGATATGAATCTGGGTGCTGAGGCCTTGATGGTTGCCCACCGCAGTATCGCCTCGGAACAGCGCCGACCGGAGCACCAGGGTGTGCTGGGGTTGCTTTCCGTTGGATTCACCGCTGCGGCGGGGCTCACGGCCCTGGGCTTTATGCTCTACGGACTCTCCTCGTTCCGCCGTCGTTCGGTGGAGTTGGGGGTGCTGCGTGCCACCGGGCTGTCCTCGCGCCACGTCACCGGCATCATCGGCTGGGAGCTGGCGATGCTGCTTGTCATCGGGGCCGGGATGGGGACCGGCCTGGGTACCTGGGCCAGCCGTGTGTTCGTGCCCTACCTGCAGATCGGCGCCGGTGCTGCCGCCCAAGTCCCACCCTATGACGTGACCATCGCCTGGCCCGCACTGGTACGTCTTTACGGTCTCTTTGCCTTGCTGTTCATTGCCGCGCTGGCGGTTCTGGTCCGGCAGATCGTGCGCCTCCAGCTCTTCGAGGCCATCAAGCTCGGCGAAACCGTGTAGCGTTGTGACAAGGGCGTATGCGATGGCGGCGGCGGTGCTGTCGTGGCCCTTACGTCCTGGCTGTCTATCGGCTGCGATGTGCTGTTCCGTATCGCACAGCTCCATCCAGGAATGCCTCGATGTTCTCGAAGGGCGTGCCTGAGACGATGCCATTGCCGGCGGCGATGGCCATGCCGCGAACACCCCAAGGGCGCTCAGAGAACCCCCACCAACTTAACATCAGGTAGCGGTCCTCCGCATGGGCACGCTCTGCCTCTTTCCGAAGTGCGTCGATCTGGGGATCGCACCTGGGTCCGGCAGTTTCTCGATGAACTCATCAAGCTTGGCCGAGTCGTCGACCACGACGCGCGCGTCGTGAGTACCGCCTAGATCCAAGTCCCATGACAGGTCCATC
>CBFCZM010000140.1:0-7052 GCA_965602565.1 uncultured Anaerolineae bacterium | reverse complement strand
CGGCAACACGGAAGATGCCGCCGACGGAGAAGCCCACAGGCCCCTGGAGCGTGTAGCCGTAGTACTCGCCGTTGCCGGCCTCTGTGATCTGCTCGGCTTGTACCAAGAGATCGTCCCAGGTTTTGGGGGCCTCGGAAGGATCGAGCCCTGCGGCCTCAATGACGTTCGGGTTGCGCTCGAAACCGAAGCAGCCCGTAAACTGGTTGATGCCGAAGACCTGACCCTGGGTGACGGCGGCAGCGTAGGTGCCCTCGATCAGGTTATCCTTGATATCCTGGATATAGTCGTCAACCGGCATCAACGCACCAAGGTCACCATACTGCTGGAAGAAGTTCTCGCCTACGATGGCATCCGGACCCATACCGCCCAGAAGCGCCGTCACGAGATTCTGGCGGAGTGCCTCATCCCAGCCGTGATCCTCACACTTGACGGTCACATTGGGGTACTTGTCATGGAAAAGCTCAAAGGCAGCGTCCCCGTACTCCTTCCACTGCTCAGCATCCTCGCGAGCGGGGTTGAGATAGCCCTCGACCCAGTGGATGATCTCAAAGGTGTCACCACCCGGGACCTCATCGCCGGGCGCGGGCTCAGCCCCGGGATCGTCGGCCGGCTTCGCTTGGCAAGCCGCCAGCACGGCCAGTGCAGCGCCGGCAGTTGCCGCTTTCAGAAAATCTCGACGCGTCATCCTTCGTCTGACCATTGCATCCTCCTGTGATTCATAGCGTGGAACTCGACTGACTTCCGGATACACCGACCTGATTCGGCGACACCGGCCCGACACAACACATCATCCCCAGCGAATGCACACCAGGGAGAACACCCACGACAGCCCTCTGCATCTTCAGTGGGATGACCCACCATCGTTACGTGTAGACAACGACGATACAGGCTCCAGTTCCGGAAAGGGAGAGCCCACAAGAGCCATTGGCAGCGCAACGTGCTGTGTTGGCAGCTCGCTGCCCTGCCTGAGCCGCCGAAGCAGAACTTGCATAGCTTGTTCACCAAGGCGCTCGCCCGACTGTATTGCCACAGCCGCCAACGGAGTTTCGCAGTCATCGAAGGGTCTGTCGCTGACGGCCGCCGTCACAATCTCCAGCCGGCCCTTGCCCGTGCGCTCGCCCCCCTCAATCACGGCCCGCATCATCTGCGCATTGATTCGCATCAGATCCATGCCCATCTGAAGCGCCACGTACCGATTGACTGCGATAATCGCCGTGACCGAATCTCGACGCAGCCACTCCATCAAGCGAAGATGGCTTGACTGCAGGTTGAAGAGCGATGAAGGTTCGAGGTCCGGGTAGACGTCAAGACAGATCAGATCCTCATCGTAAAGTAACCCAGCCTCTTCCAGTGCACGCCGATAGCCTTGCAGACGGCCACGCACACTGCTGGCATCAATCTCTGCTGCCGTCACGATGCCGATTCTTCGATGCCCCATCTCGATCAGGCTCTTTGCCAGGGCGTAGCCGGCCTCGTCATCATCAAAGACGACCCGATCAATGTCCAGCACTGGATAGTACCGGTCCAGGAAAACCAGCGGGAAGGCGTCCTTGCGCAGTTTTTCGTAGAGCGCCCAGTCCGGGTAACGCGCACGAGGCAACAACAACACGCCGCCGACCCCGCTATCGATCGCCCGGCGAACCCGAGTCGCCTCGTCGTCTTCTACGTCGACACCGACGATCTCTAGCTGGACGTCCCTTTGCATCGCGATACGCGCAACGCCCACGAGAATCTCGGCAAGATACGAGTCCGCGAACGTAGGTAGGCAGAACGCAACACGACAGACTTCCGAGCCACACCCCGGCTCGCTTTGGTCCATCACAAAACTGCCCCTGCCCTGCTGATGCGTGATCAGGTTGTCCCGCGCAAGCAAGTCCTTGGCCTTGATCACCGTGATGCGACTGACACCATAGTCAGCCGATAGCTGTCGCTCTGCAGGAAGCGCGTCGCCAGGCGCAAACTCACCGGCGTGAATCCGTGCCCCCAAAGACGCGTAGACTTGGTAGTACTTGGGCAATGGATCCGCTGGATCAACGGCATACTCTGACATAGTACTCGCTGCGCCCTGTATCGGTTATGAGGATAGGTTGATATATCCAGTATAGTTATGATATGCCATTGTGTCAATAGCCGCGCTACACGGGGATGGGCCAGAAACCGGGAACCATCACACTCTCTAGCGCAGTTCCGTCATCGCCGTTGTGTACGCCATCTCAACTAACCGGTGGCCGCCACCAATACACGCTGGGCCGTGGCCGGGAAACAGGTGATCGCAGGGTAGTTGCGCCAGTCGCCGCAAGGTCTCTACATAGGTCGCTCGGCGGTAATCCGGCCCGCCATTCCACCCCAACTCCACAGACTGACACTCCAGGCCGATGTTGATCACATCTCCGCCGAACCACAGACGCTCGCCACGTAGGTGTACTTCGTAGATCACACAGCTGTCTGCATGTCCCGGTGCCTCCAGGCAGCGGATGTCCACTCCCCCGATCGATAGCATCTCGCCGTCACTCACAATCCGGTCAACGGTACACGGCTCAAAGACGCCGTGAACGGCGTATCCGACACACCGGTCATCGCCCTGCGCCAACGCTTCAGCACCATCGCGATTGGCGACAATCCGCGCGCCGCACCGGCGCAGGCGTGCAGCGTGACTCGCGTGATCAAAATGCGCATGCGTGACCAGCAGATGGGATACATCCTCCACGTCTATCCCCCATCTGGCGCTATTCGCCACAACTAGATCGATGGTCGGATGGTCCAGGTCACCCGAGTCGATCATGACATAGGTGTCCCCAAGACGAACGACGTAGCCGTTCTGGTGCTGGCCATACGGCGCGCCGTTCACCAGGTAAACATCAGGGATGATCTGCATCGCCCAACCTCCTGCGCAATATCGACGACCACCAAATGGGTACCCATAGTACTCCCAGATTCCGACAAGTGCGAATTGCCCCGGGTGCGACGGTCTACAGTCAGCCTGTTTCACTTCGGGGACGGTAGCCGCAGCTATCTGTACAGCCTGGCCACCAGAGGGCGTGTCTTCCAGTGGGCGGGAGGCCCACCGATCGGCTGCCGGAAGGCCGTTCTTGAGTGTTCGCCCTCACTCTGAACACGCCCGAGTTGCCCCGGAAGTTGCTGTCTGCGGAACCTGTGTTAGCCTGTGAGTTCAGCACACCTTTGCAGTCAGGGGGCACAATGGAAAAGCGTCGCTGGGTAGATTTCATACCCGCATATCTGGGATGGGCCATGGTCTCCGCCCTGGGCATCTGGTTTATGTTGATCAGTCGCAGCAGCTTTCTCGGCGTGCTGTCTGCCGTCTACGTCAGGGACTCCATTCAGAGAGCTTGGCAGGTAAGGTTCCTGGACAAAGTGTACTTCCTGGGGGTGGGTATACTCTGGACCATCGTTATGGTCATCACTGAAGCGTATTTCAGGAAGGCAGCAGGACATCCGAGTCTGGCGAAACGAATCGCCGGGATCATCGGCATCGAGTTGCTGTTGATCTTCGGTGCTGATTTCGTCCTGTTCATCCTGCAGGGCCTGAGCGTCAGTATGTGGTCGCGTTGGCTGATCGTGATCGGCGAACTGGCTCTCGGCATCGCTGCTACTCTCTTCGCACGTCGATCCGTGCCGGACAGCAAGGGATAGCCGGGCACGCTAATACGACAACAGGCCGGACCGCCGCGGGGTCAGCTGTCTTGCTACCTCCTCAGTCACACAGCCGACTAGGGTCTCACTGAGGTACCATCCGCTCTGCGATCGGGTTCGCCAAACATGAAGCTACGCTTCATCTTCTCCGGATCGAGAAGCGCAACGGCAGCCTCCTCATCGATGTCGACACCCAAGCCAGGTCCCTCATTCGGGTACAGGTAGCCGCCTTCCAGCACAGCGTGCCCCGGGAATGCCGCCTTCTCCTCGGAACGGAAGTCATTCTCTTCCTGGATATCGTGCGCTCCTCAACGGCGAGTCCCGCCAGAACCGCGCGCCCGACTCAGCACGACGCCAAGCCTGCCTTGACAGCCGCCGCCGGAGCATCCGCATCTGACTGGCTTCGGTCACTGGGGATGGGCACACACACCAACCGGCTGGAGTAGGCCTCGCCGTCAGGATCCAGCGGAATCATGCCCGTCACCTCGGCGATCCGGGCCACCGTCTGGCCGGCCGGCGCGTGGCAGCGCGCCCGCTGCGCGTCCCAGTCATGCTCAGCCTGGAACCGAATCGCATCAGCTACCGCTAGAAACGCCGCCGGTGGGCTCTCGTGTACGAGAGGCCACCGGCAGTCCATCTGCCAAGCATCCCTCGTCCGCCGCGAGGATGGCAGATCTACGGCTCCCATCCCGGGTTCAAGCGCAGGACGTCCAGGGATCGCACGCTGACGTAGGGCACAAACCCCGCGGATCGTGACTGCTCGTAGGCACGAGCGATATTCGCATCCTGGCTAGCGTAATCGATCGTGAGCACCAGCTTGCCGGCATCGCGGATCACAGCCGCATTCTCCCTGTTCTCATCGCACCAGCTCCTGGTGCAGGCTGTGTCCGTCGCAAGGAAGTAGAGTTCCTCGATGCCCAGGGCATCGATCGCCTGCAGAAAGCCGTGATAGGCATGAAGTTCCGGCGAGTTCTGCGGCACCACCCTGAATGGCGGATCCTGCTGCTTCGCATATGCCGACAGTCGCGCGATCAAGTCCACCATGTTCTGCGCGAGGTCCTCGCGGCCGCTACCGGCGGAATCTGCAGGGATCTCCTCGTACGTAACGACCATGTCCAGGTACGCGCCATCGAAACCGGCAACGATCGCCTGGTCAACCCGGCCCTGCACGATCGGCCACCAACGCTCATCCCAGTAGGCCACGTATTGCTCGCTGGGCCAACCCTCGACCGGCCCGAGCTTCAGGTCATCCGGGACACCCGGCCATTCAGGCCGGTAGTCCTCGATGGCGCCGATCTCGAAGTAGGCCAGCACCACCTTGCCGGCATTCTGCACAGCCTGTATCTCCGAGCGCGTGAAGTAGTCCAGGTAGCCATCGCGCGCCAGATCGATCACTGCCAGATCAAAGGCGGATGCGGCAATCTGGTCCAGGCGATCGTTCTGGTACCCACTGAGCTGATACACCCAGCTGTCCACAGAGTGCCAGCTGTCATCGGGCCCGGGCCCAGGCGCCGGCGTGGGCGCAGGGGTTGGGGTCGGCGCGGGGACCCCGGCTGTGCAGCCGGCCAGCGGCGCGGAGAGGACAGTAGTGGCCAGGAACAGCGCCAGCAGCGCAACATTCCCAAGTCTCACTTCATTCCCCATGTTGATGTCCCACCTTTCACTCCGTACGGTGGTGGTACACAATCCCCGCTTTCAGATGGCCAGAGACCTCAGTTGACCAGGACTCCGTACTCCCAACCCCCAACCACAGTGTACAGCAGCTTTGCGTCACTTGCTGTATGTCTGTACTACTGTATCTGAGAATCCTGCTTGACCTGCATGGTGAGGCGCCTATAATGCCGCCACGCCAGGGCATGCGTTCCGCCGGCAGAGAACAGATACCACCAGATCTGCTATGTCAACGACAGAAGACCACCACCAGCACGCTCACGCCAGACAGGGCCAGCCCGCGCTGGAGGCTGTTGCCTTTGCGCTCATCCTGCTTATCGCCGGTGTCTTCCGTTTCACCGGCCTGAATTGGGATCGAGCGCAGTGGATTCATCCAGATGAGGGTCATATGCGAGCCGTCACCGGCGCTATCCGCTGGCCCGACACGCTGCACACGTACTTCGATACCCGCCAATCGTCGCTCAACCCGCGCAACAACGGGCAGATCTACAGCTATGGCACGCTGCCCCTGTTCGCCACACGCGCCGCTGCGGAGTGGCTGGACCGCGGTTGCGGCGCCACAACGGATGTCTTGCCCCGATGGGCCGCCCAGCGTCTTCTGCAGCACCTCAACCACCCACCGCCCCCCGTTGATGGCTGGATCTGCTACCCAGAGACGTTCAACTGGACGTACAGCGCCTACATCGGCCGCCACCTGGCCGCACTCGCGGATATGGGAACGCTGATGCTGATCGGCCTGGTTGCCCAGCAGCTCTACTCCAGACGCACGGCTCTCCTGGCGATGACGCTGACCGCAGCGACGGCCTTCATGATCCAGCAGGCTCACTTCTACACGGTCGACAGCCCTGCGACGTTCTTCACTGTGCTGACAGCCTACTTCGCAGTCCGCACCGGATTGGCGTCAACGACAGGCGCCCCACCCTATGTATCGCTGGCACTCGGCGGGCTCAGCACGGGACTTGCGGCGGCGTGTAAGGTCAGTGCAGCCCTGGCAGCGGGCCTGGTTGCGCTTGGGGCCTTGGCGTGGGTACATCGCCGAATGCGTGCGGACGTCGCACAACCTGCCACAGCGCATGACGGCACTCCCGGCACACCATCCGGCAAAGACATCGTGCCCGCCAGCCTTCGCTTTGTGGCGGCAGGCCTCCGCGTTGCACCCGCGGTGCTGCTTGCGGGGCTTCTCTCCCTCATCGCCTTCCGGGTGGCTCAGCCCTACGCCTTTGGGGGCCCGGGGTTCTTCGGTATTCAACCCAGCCCGGAGTGGTTGGCACGGCTGTCACAGATCAGCGAGGAACAGAGCGGTAGCATCGACTATCCCTCCGGGCGGCAGTGGGTCAGCCGCTTGCCCGTGCTCTTCCCCTGTCTGAATATGGTCGTGTGGGGGATGGGGATCCCATTGGGATGTGCGGCTTGGGCCGGATGGGCGGTAACGGGCATCGAACTCGCCAAGGGCGACCGGCGACACCTTATCCTCTGGGTCTGGACCACCGCCAGCTTTGCCTTCTACGCAACCCGCTGGGTCAAGACCATGCGCAATTTCCTGCCCATCTATCCGTTCATGATCTTGATGGCCGCATACGCACTCGACCGGTTGGTCGGGATGGGGAGGAACGCGAGCGGGCGGGCGCAAGAAGCACGAAAGCCGCGAAGAAACCCAGACGCACAGCAGCACCGGATCGTTCCTTGGGTGGCAACCGGCGCGGTGGTCACCGTGGTGCTGGGTACAGTCG
>CBFCZM010000139.1:0-7070 GCA_965602565.1 uncultured Anaerolineae bacterium | reverse complement strand
CTCCAGGAGAAGCGCATCATCTTCACCGATGCCGACGAATTCGTGACCACCCATGATATGCGGGAACGCAAGGCCGTAATGGAGTCACGGTCCGACGCATTTGTCATCCTACCGGGCGGATTCGGCACGCTGGAGGAGTTGTCCGAGATCCTCACGCTGCGTCAGATCGGCATGCATACCAAACCCATAGTCCTGCTGAACACCGAGGGATACTACGCGCCGCTGATCACGCTGTTCGAGCATTTCTACCAGCAGCAGTTCGCACACCCGTGGCGCGACATCTACTATCTTGCCCGCGAGGTCGACGACGTCTTCCGGTATTTGGGAAGCTACACGCCGGCGCCGGCGCCCAGCAAGTGGGACGGGCTTGGGTAGAAGAGCTGACCCCGCGGGAGCCCGGTACGGTAGCATCAGAGATCGATCATGGAGAAGCACCATGGCAGAGCAAGCGGACGACATCCGGATCCAATACAGCAGCGACAAAAATCTCAGTGCGCGCATCTCCTTACACACGCGCTTCAGCACCAATGCCTACGGCTGGCAGCGGTGGGCCTTCGATCGCCTCACGTTGCCCAACACTGCCCGTGTACTGGAGCTGGGCTGTGGCCCGGGCGGGCTCTGGACGGCCAATCAGGACGTCCTGCCGGCAGGATGGGGTCTTGTCCTGACCGACTTCTCGCCGGGCATGGTAAGCACAGCGAAGCAGAATCTCAGGGACGTCGCCGACCCCTTCGCATTCGCCGTGGCCGAAGCCCAGATGATTCCCGTGCGCACGGATGCATTCGACGGCGTCATCGCCAACCATATGCTCTACCACGTACCGGATCGTGAGCGCGCACTGAGCGAGATGCGCCGGGCCCTCAAGCCGGGGGGCCTGATCTTCGCGACCACCGTCGGAGAGTTCCATATGAAGGAGATCTGGGACCTGATGGCACCCTTCGTCCCGGATATCCACGCACGCACGCGCAAGATCTCACAGGGTTTCACTCTGGAGAACGGCGGCGAACAACTCAACAACGTCTTCGCCGACGTCGTCCGCTACGACTACGACGACGCCCTTGAAGTCACCGAGGTGCGGCCCATCATCGACTATATCAAGTCGTCAAACACACTGACGGGATGCGCCCTGGCGCCCAGCGAGTGGGCAGCCGTCCGGCGGAAGATCGCGGCACACATTGAGGTCAAGGGCAGCTTCCACACTCGGAAGGCCTCGGGCATGTTTGTGGCCCGCGGCTGAGAGAGCCTGCGCAAAGGCGCGCAGTCGCAAAGGTATCAAGACAGGCTACGCATTCCTGCAGTGGAATGCCGCATGAACTCAGGGTCGATCATGTCTTCTTGGCGTGAGATAGTCCCCCTGTTCTGGGCAAGCCAGTCCTGTTAAGGGAGAAGACAATGCCGCAGAGCAACATTGACCCGTCCTTGCCGCTGGTCGACCTACACCGGCATCTGGAAGGCAGTATGCGGTTGGAGACCATCCTGGAGCTGGCCCAAGCCCACGGCATCCCGTTGCCCGCGGTTGAGCTCGAAGCTCTGCGACCGTACGTCCAGGCAGTGGTTCCCCAACCAGGGCTGATGGCCTTCATCGAGAAGATCGACCTGAGCATCCGCGTGCTGGTGGACCTGGAGGCCTGCCGGCGCATCGCCTATGAATGTGTTGAGGCCGCGGCTGCGGAGGGTATCGACTACATCGAAGTGCGCTTCAGTCCCCGGTATATGGTGGGCCTCAATGGGCTCAACGCCGCCGATATCGTCGCAGCAGTGGCCGACGGCACAGAAGCCGCCATCCGGGACTGTGATATCCGGGCCAACCTGATCGGGATCCTCAGCCGCACCTACGGTACAGAGGCATGTTGGGAGGAGTTCAATGCGCTGGCCGCCCACCACAGCCATATCGCCGCGATGGACATCGCCGGCGACGAGGCAGCCTGGCCGGCCGAACTCTTCGCAGAGCACTTCCGCAGAGGCCGCGACCTCGGCTGGCATATCACGGCGCACGCGGGTGAGGCAGTGGGTCCCGAAAGCATCTGGGCTGCGCTGCAGCAGCTGGGCGCGACGCGCATCGGCCACGGACTGCGCGCCATTGAGGACCCTGCACTGATGGACACGCTAGCCGAGAGGGGGATTGGCGTGGAGGTCAGCCTGACCAGCAACGTCCAGATCAGCGCCGTGGCGGAGTACGCCAGCCACCCCATCGCGACCTATGCAGCACACGGCATGAAGGTCACGCTCAACACCGACGACCCCGCCGTGAGCGGCATCACGCTGCCGCATGAATATGACGTCGCGGCCCCGGCCGCGGGCCTGACGCGGGAGCAGATCCGGCAGATCCAGCGCAACGGCCTTGATGTCGCCTTCCTGTCCGACGAGGAGCGCGCGGCGCTGCGCCACAGGAAGGCCTAGGACTATGGAGCACATCGGCGTCAGAGTCAAGGGCAAGAACACAGACGTAAGAGCAGCCCCCATCTATCTCCCCCCTGCCCCTCTGAGCGCAGATTACCGCCCAGCACCCACCAGATCTCCGCCGCCGCATACCGGCGCGGACGTGAGCTCCCCGCCTCTTCCTGGTCGCGGCGGGTGTTCTTGGTATCGTTCTCGACTTGGTAAGTCAGTTCCGGTTTGTCCGGTGGCTGAAGCCTCCCGTGGTCTGTGCCTCCTAACGACAGGCATCAGCCGCTGAGCGGGTTAACAAGTGAGCCTCCGATCGGGATGCCTTGCACCACACCCATGCCAAGAGGTGAAACCGCATGAAGGCCACTGTCTGTCTGATGATCTCACGAGAGGCCCTGCTATCCTCCAGTATATCAAACGCGTGTGGTCCATCGGGGTAGTTTGTGAGCGTGACGGGCATATTGCGAACGACAGCATTGCCCAAGAAGCGATCAATCGTCTCGTTCAGGCGGAGACTGTCCTGACCTGCTCTCACAATGAACAAGGGAACATCCAGCGGAAGATCATCGAATCTTCTCCCAGCGCAGGGATTGACGAATCCTATGGTCGCCGCCGCCTCAGCTACGTTGCTGGACTCTTCGCCGTCTAGCATGAACCCATAGTACAGGACGGCACACTTCAGGTAGTCACTAGTCTCCTGCATCAGAACCGATAGAGCCACAGGAACGTTGCCGGAGCAGGCCCAGACACCGATCCTATTCTCATCAACTCCCAGAGACGACGCGTTCTGACGAACATACACAAGTAGTTCGTGTATATCTACCGCTGGTTCCCTGGTCGCGTATGTGATTGCCACCAGCCCCGACACAGCCGCTAGTCGCCCCCACGAAACGTACTGCCCCATCTCCTTTAGTTTGGACCCAATCATCGCCTCCATCGTCGAATCAGGATAGCCAAACACGAAGATAACGGCGGGCATTCGCGATTCGCTCTTCGAATCAGGTGGATAGTAGACATCCATTGTCAGAATACCATCATCGGCAACTCGGTACTCAGCATCTCGCCGGACCACCACATCATCTACGCCAGGGACTTGGTGAACTACTGCTCTCTCTGACATGGCATCTTGCTGATTCTCTTGGCTCATGCGCGTTCCTCCTGTGCCGCCCAACACACACTTCTACAGAACTTCTCTGTGTGGATGTAGGTCCTGGGCGATGGTGAAGAGAAGCTCTGCAGAAGTCCGGGGGGGCATGCTCCAGCAATGACCCCTGTGGGTTTCTATTCCAGAACCTGTCAATAGCGTATCATGATTCCGCTCTGTGAGCGAGTCTGGATATCGGGGACTCGCATCGGATTGCTTCAGACAGAAACGGCGGGACGCCACCAAGGAGACAATCTGGAGGATGGAGGAAAACGTGGCTGCTTCGACACAGAATCAGACTCTCAGCGCATTGCTCTACGTATGTCAGACAGCAGGCTCACGCCCCAACCTGAACGCGACCTCGTTCACGTCGCGATACTTCTCCGGCACACGGCGCAGAATCGCAGTTTCCCAGACGCCGGGGTCAGTGTCCAGCAGGGACGACAACGCCGCCAGCATGATCGTGTTCACTGTGCGGGTGTTGCCCGCCTGCTCGGCCAGCGGAAGGGCATCCACCACCACCAGGCGCTCAGCCCGCTCGCCCAACGCCGCAAGGAGCGCCGCCTCATCCGGATACACGCCCTCGCCGAGACCTACCGACATCGGGACAAGCTTCTGGCGATTCACCAGCAGCAGGCCATCCGGCTTCAGCCAGTCCACCCAGCGCGCGGCCTCCAGCAACTCAAAGGCCACCAGCACATCGACCTGCCCCTTCTCACACGTCGGCGACCCCACCGAGGGCGCCCAACGTACGTGGCTCTCCACCACGCCCCCCCGCTGTGCGAACCCGTGCACCTCGGATTTCTTCGCATCCAACCCCAGATCCAGCCCCACCTGCGCCGCAATATCCGACGCCGTCAGAATCCCCTGACCGCCGACGCCGACGAAGAGAATGTTCAGTCTGTTTAGCATGTATCCTCCTGACAAGAGAAAATGTGATAAAAGGCGAGATAGAGACGCTCGAGATGACGAAGCCAGTGGCGATCCGAACCTGC
This sequence comes from uncultured Anaerolineae bacterium, assembly GCA_965602565.1. Classification (GTDB taxonomy): domain Bacteria; phylum Chloroflexota; class Anaerolineae; order B4-G1; family SLSP01; genus PWVB01. Next base: position 2,543 of record CBFCZM010000139.1, on the reverse strand, counting down.
CGCAGATCTTAGCGATTGCGCTGGCGTTGCAGCTCGCTCACGAGCAGCTCAGTAACCTCGTCGATGAGAGCTAGTCGGCTCCACAAGACATCAGGAGACAACAGCTGATGGGCTCGCCAATACCACCCTTACTCTCGCGTGCCGAACCAATGGATACCTTCCAGAACCAAGCACGCTGTCGCCCATATCCGCGACCGTGACCTTCCTCGAGATTCGCGCTGATCGATCCAGCGGATCGCACGAGTTGGCTGGCGATGGCTTTGCCGCGAATATCACGCTCGAGACTCTCGCAGTCCTGCCATACACATTCGTAGAGATAGAGCGCCTTGCGATACGGCAGAGACTACCACAGAGGCTCAGTCTTCACACGTGAATGAACGGTATGCTGCCACGCATCAAACCCCACATCACTCATCGCCAGCCTCCTGACTCAGTCTAGCCCTCTTCGTCTTGTCGCCTTCCCGTCTTCTCGCCCTCTCGCTTGCTCGCTTACTCGCTTGTTCGCTCTATCGCCCCCACCGGGCACACCTGCGTGCAGACCGTACAGCCGGTGCAGAGGAGGGAGTCAATGGTGGCTTTCCGTTTGCCGCTGGTCTCGTAGATCTCGTCGCTCTTGATGATGGCCGGGCAGCCGACGTTGAAGCACATGCCGCAAGCCACGCACTTGTCGGGGTCGACCCGCATCTTGGGCTGCACGTGGAAATAGGGCGTGAAGACACAGGCCCCGCGGACAACGACGACCGCCGGACCGTCGTCGTGGGCCATTGCCTCGCGTACCACGCGGTTGACCCCGTCGACGTTCCAAGCCCCGACCTCCTCGACAAAGGTGACCCCGAGCGAGGTCGCAACGGCGGCGATATCGATCTCCCTGCCCGTCTCGCCCTGTAGGGTGATGCCCGTTCCCGGGTGCTGCTGCTGGCCGGTCATGGCCGTGATGCGGTTATCGAGCACCACCACGGTGATATCGGATCGGTTATAGACCGCAGAAGCCAACGGCGGCATACCTGAGTGGAAGAAGGTACTGTCCCCAATGACGGCGATGGCAGATTCTTCTCCGCCAGCGCGGTTGAACCCGTGGGCCATCCCCACACTGGCGCCCATTGAGATGAGCATATCCACCGCTGTGAACGGTGGGAGGGCACCCATCGAGTAGCAGCCGATGTCGCCGGCGATGACGACCTTGCGCTTGTAGCGCCGGATATTGAAGAAGAAGGCGCGGTGCGGGCACCCAGGACAAAGGGCTGCAGAGCGCTCGGGGATGTCCACTGCCATGGGAACGGCGTCAGCCTGCACTGAGCCGTCCGCCAGCAGCCCGGCGGCAACGGCACCGGCTCGTACGGTAGCCAGGCTGAATTCCCCGCAGATCGGGAAGACATCCTTGCCGTGCGCCACGTCGATACCGGCGGCCTTGAGTTGATCCTCGATGAACGGATCAAGCTCCTCAACCACCACGAGTCGATCCACGTTCGCCGCGAACTCACGGATTTTGTCGAGTGGCAACGGGTAACTGATGCCCAGCTTGAGGATCGACCTGTCGCCCAGAAGCTCACGCACATACTGGTAAGCCATGCCGGTCGTGATCACACCAACGGACGTATCCCCCCACTCAATACGGTTGATGCCGCGGTCGAAGCCCTCGGCGGCAGACCAGGCCGCGACATCGTCCAGACGCGCCTCGATTTGAGGATGACGCTGCCGTGCGACAGCCGGCAGGATCGTGCGGTTGATCCCGGCCTCCCGCTCAAACGGCGGCAGTGGAACGAACTCGCGGGCATCGGGGACAGGCGCCTCGACGGCAGACTTGGAGTGCGATAGCCGCGTGGTCGATCGCAGCATGGCCGGCGTCTGGAACAGCTCGCTCAATTCCAGCGCAGCGGCGACAAAGCGCCGGGCCTCCGTGCTATCCGAAGGCTCCAGGCACGGGAATTTGCCGAAGCGGGCATACTGGCGGCTGTCCTGTTCATTCTGGGACGAAAGCGCACCGGGGTCGTCGGCGCTGACAAGCACCAGCCCCCCCTCAACGCCCGTATAGGAAACCGACATCAGACTATCTGCGGCCACATTGACACCGACATGCTTCATAGCAGCGATGGTCCGCCCGCCACCAAAAGAAGCGCCGATGGCATTGTCGAGCGCCACCTTCTCATTGCTGGCCCACTCGGCTCGAACGCCGGGATACCTTGCGAGGTTTTCCAGGATTTCGGTCGAGGGGGTACCGGGATACGCAGAGGCGTACTGGACACCGGCCTCCCAGGCGCCCAACGCGATCGCTTCATTGCCGGAAAGCAAAACCTTCATCCGTCACCTCCTGGTGAGGCTACACAGTATGGGGGACGCTATCGGGAACCTGGCTATAGCAAGCCAGACAAGTAAGTCGATGAACCGCAGAAAGCGTACTCCATGCCACGGCTGAAAACAAGGTGAGTATCTCCACAATCTGGCTGTCAAAGCGCAGTTCTGCCCACACCCAGACAGCATACCAGGCCCTGCCTGGGCCAGAGCTACCTACCAGCGGGCTGGACGCGCACTCCAGAGTGTGCATA
>CBFCZM010000138.1:0-7078 GCA_965602565.1 uncultured Anaerolineae bacterium | reverse complement strand
CGACTGGCGGACAGTGACCCGACCCTGGCTAACAACGTGGTGATCGACAACGAGGTCACGGACGGGGGGAACAGCGGCATCCTCATCGAGTCGTCGATGCCGACGTTCCTGCACAACACGATCGCCGGTAACACGAGTGGTTCCGGGTATGGGCTCTACCTTCAGTCCGGGGGAAGTGTGGTCACGCTTACCAACAACATCGTGGCTACTCAGACGACGGGCATCAGGGTCGAGGGAGGCGGCAGCGTGCTGGTAGACGGCGCCCTGTGGTATGGGAACGTCGACAACACAGACGGTGATGGCACCATCACGGTCCTCAATGAGACCGTCGGCGACCCGCTCTTCGCCTCGGACGGCTACCATCTGATGGAGGGATCAGCAGCCATCGACGCAGGCGTGGTGACCGACGTGACGACCGATGTCGACGGATATCCCCGCCCGCAGGGCTCAGGCTTCGATATCGGTGCTGATGAGTACGCGCAGAGCTACTACATGATCTTCCTGCCTCTTGTCATCCGGTCTGCGCCCTAGCGCGCATCACGCTACCGATCCAACAGAAGCTCGGGCGCCCACCCAGGCGCCCGAGTTTCATGGTGCTGTGCGAATGTGCCCCTTGTCGCAGCAGACTGTCAACACAGCCTGGCGGATCGAGCGGTTGTCTAGAGACAAGACTCGTGCAACTCTGTCTACCGTACCAGCCGCACGTCCTGACCTGCAAGCAGCGCCTCGACGTCCTCGTGGTCGATCAGGGACATAGTCTGGGGCAACAACGCATTCCTGGCGATCTACGCCCAGCACGATGGCCCGCGCACCCAGGTCTCTGGCGGCGGTTCGCCAGTAGTAGCTGCTCTGCCAGACGAATGGCTCACTGCCTCGTCTCCGCGCTGTCCCGAATCGCCTGGTAGAGGCTTGTTGTCTCCCTGGATGGGGCCACGTTGAGCTCTACCCTCAGTGCCCTGCGGCAGACCTCATACTGGATCAGGGCGGAAGAGCGCTGCCCGGACTCATTCAGCAGACGCATCGCTTCTCGGTGCATGTCCTCTCGCCACGGCTCCAGTGCCAGCAGGCGGCGAACAAGACGTAGTCCCTCCCTGCGCTCGCCGCGCTGCCGGTGATCGGCCGCCAGATCGGCCAAGGCCGTCGTCGTCCGCCGGCGCCAACGTTCTCGTTCCCCGACCAGCCAGAGCTCGTACTCAGGACAGTGGTCCAGGGACAGGTCCTGTAGGAACTCTCCGCGGTAGAGGCCGGTCGCCTTGACCAGGGCGGTTGTCTCTCCCTGCGCGATCCAGTCATCCAATGCGTCGAGATCAGTCCAAACGTTGCTAGGACGCTCGAACCAGAGGGAATGGCGATCTCGGCCAAAGCACGCCGGCAAGGCAGCGGATAGCTTGTGGAGGGTTCAGCTGAAGTTCGCGCGCGCCGTGTCGATGGGCAGGTCCGACCACAACAGCGAAGCCACGTGCTCGCGTGAAAGCGGCAGCCGCTGTGCAACAAGGTACCCGAGCAGGGCGAGAGGCTTCCCATGCGCCAGACCCGGGATCGACTGACCTGCTTGCGCCACCTGAGCAGGTCCCAGCAATGCAAGACGCACACACGCAGCCATGGAGTTCTCTTCCTACCAACAAAGAGTCTTCCAAGAGATGACCAAGAGGTAGAGGGTAATCTACTGATAAGTATACTCGAGTTGGTGATCTATGGCAGAGAAGATATCCACTGAACGCGCCTATCTGATCCGCCGCTGGCACGAGCGCAATGCGGCGCCTGATGCCTCGCCGACGTGGCGCTTCTCCATAGAGGACGTGCTCGGAGAACGGCAACGACGAGGGTTCGATGATGTGGAATCGCTCATCGCGTTTCTGCTATCTGAGCTCTCCGAGGACGAGGAGCCCGCCGGCCGGCAGTAGCGGAGAGCAGATGGTCTGCAACGAGGACCCTCTCTTGCCCGGGTTCGAGACCACAACGAGGGTGTCCACGAGACCGGCGGCAGGGTCCGTCGGGAGATTGCACACTTCGGTGGTCGACTCTCTGTTTCTCGAAAGGAGGCGGTGTGTATCGGCACACGTTCATCGGTCCATCTTTCAAACATGTGCGACAAAGGAGAGCAAGCGATGTCACTAGAAGAGAACAGGGACGTTGTCCGTCGTGAGGTGGAGCTCTGGAACAGCCACGACGCGGAAGCGGCGGGGGAGGTGTATGCTGCTGACTATGTGGGTCACGATCCTGGCGGAGCCCACGCGGGTAGCTTCGAGCAACTGAAACAGAGCATGGCGGCGATCTTCAACGCCTTCCTCGATATTGTCATCACCGCGGATGACGTGATCGTCGAGGGAGATATGGCTGTGAAGCGCTGGACTGCGCGCTCGACGCACAAAGCCGAGTATATGGGCATACCTGCGACGGGAAAGGAGATCGTGGTCACCGGGAACAACATCTTCCGCATCGCCAACGGCAAGATCGTGGAGTGCTGGGCGGAATCAGATACCCTGGGCATGATGCAGCAGCTTGGAGTGATCCCGCCGCTGGCTTAGGGACGAGAGTAGCTTGGGCTACCCGTCTGCGCTTGGCGGAGCTGCCGGCGGGCGGCGTTCCTTGGGGCTCTATGAATCGTTGGTGTGAATCGACGTCCTTCAACAGGTTGCTATGAGGGAGGAAGCAAATCATGCGAGTTCTAGAACGACATACGCAGAAGTTGGAGAAGGACGGATGGGAGACCTATGTGGCAAAGGAGAAGATGCACGAGGCACAGGAGAAACGCCAAGGTGGCTTCCCCACCAAGCGACACTTCCGCCCTGTGAGCAACTGGACTGGCACAGTTGTTGTATGGGAGCGCGAGTGGGACAGCTTTGCGGCAATGGAAGATGCCTACGAGAAGTCTGGTGGCGATGCCGAGACCAAGGCGTTGCAGGACGTACCGTCGGCCATCATCGATGACAGTGTTGAGCTGTTTGTGGTCCCGCCCGACGTCTTGTAGGAGGAAGGGTCGCTGCTGGGGCTGCTCTTTCTCCTGAGTTTCCTGGCGCTGCTGGTGGTGATCGTGATCTGGCTGGTCCGCCGCTCTTCCCGGGCGACCACTGGTGCCGGCGTCTACGGCGGGAGCACTGCTGCTCTGCACGTGGTCCAGAATCGACTGGCTGTGGGGGAGATCACGGTTGAGGAGTATCACCGCATCCGTGATGAGCTGAAAGGCTGAGCGGGGCCGCTGAGAGGGGGTCGAGTCCCAGCATCTGCACGAACCTGCCGAGCCACGTGTGACACCACACGTGGCTTGTGGTTGCGTGGACACTGACGAGCCGTTCAATGGCGCCGACACGCATATGTACAGGCAGAGCTGAGCGCCTTTCCAGCAACCTGACGCGCTCTATGGCAACTCACACACATGCTACAGCGCGTATGCCTCAGGCAGGTAGAGTTCCTGATACGACGGGTCGAGCTGTTGTCGTAGTTCCTCAGGGTCATCCGGCAGTTGGTCGATGGCCCTGGACAGACGCGTCAGCCACCGCTGCTCGCGCCGGTGAAGCGTCAGCTTTCCGTCGGATACGGCCTGGGAGATGGTGCCGGCGGCCAACCGTGCCATGGCGACGGTTTGCCGGTAGGGCGACGGCCCGGCTGCCACGATCTGCTGCGCGGCTGCATACATCACTTCGGGGTCGAGCACCAATGCCTGTGGATCGGTGTAGCGGTCCGAGGAGACCAGCAGGTCTCTCAGCATCCCCGCTTTTCCTTCTTCGGTGGCAGTGTTCATCAACCGGCAGTCATAGATGAGTACTTCGGCGAAGACCTCCGGCGCGTAGCCCCCAAGCAGCCGCACGTGTTGTACCGACTCATTGGACCACAGATCGCAGGTGGCTGCAGCGATGTTGCCCAGCGGTGACGAATGGGCGCACGCGCTGGATTTCCCTTCCATGGAGATGGGGACGCCGGTGATGGCCTTGATGATGGGGTTCTCGTAGCCACAGTCCTTGAGCGGCCCCACAGCCCCGTGGTCGACGGCCACCAGAGAGCGCGGAGCGGTCATCAGCCTCACAATGGCTGCCAGAACCTTCGGTAGCATTCCCTGGTGTGCCAACTGCATGGCGGTGTTGCCGAAGCCACACGCCGTGTCGCCCCCGGACACGACGCTGTGTCGCTGCGCGATGGCAGAGATCTTGTCCCACAGATAGGCCATGTCCTGGGGAGCCAGTACCCCAAGGGCATAGGCGAGGCCATTGACATCGCCCTCCAACAGCGCGCGGTCCGACACCTCTTTGCCGCCGGTGCTTTCGATGGCCAGGATATCGGCCCCGGCTGCCGCACAGAGATCGAAGGATTCGAGCATGGCGTCGATCTGCGGGCCGCTCCGCATACGGGGGGGACGTTCCTGCTCGCGGATGTCGGCCACGGTCACGCGCAGGGCGGACCGTATGCCATGCCTTTCGTGGAGGGAATCCATAACCTCGCGCAGATCCCCGGTGATCAGGGCGCCCAGCTCGGGGTCCATTGTCATCTCATAGAGCTGCTCGAACTCCAGCACCAGAGAGGGCTGGGCCAGCCGCACAGCCTTCTCAAGGATCTGGGTGGCGGTCTCTCGGTAGATCTGGCGGATCTTGGGGATGTTCTCTTCCTCGATCAGTATCGCGGGCAGCGTGAACTTCACCTCCGGCAGGACCTGTCCTCCTCCGATCACCACGTTGTGTCCGCATGTGATGGGGTGCAGGGCCTGACCGAAGATCAGGTCATGAGCCGATTGATATGCCAGTCTGCGTGGCTGTATCGATTGATTGCCCGTTTCCATCTGTATGTCCTCGCTATTGATACTAGATCTGGTTTGGTGTTGCTGCCGGCTTCTGAGCCGGCGTCAATACGATCTGAGACCGCAGGCTGATACGTTCGGTGACGATCAGATAGAGCCCGTACACGATCACCTCAAGTAGCGTCGGGTTCCCATTGTAGCCGAAGAGTGCTCTGAGGAAAGAGCCCAGTGTTCCATTCTCATCCAGGATTGGGTTAAGGTACCACATGTGCTCGATGAAGGCCGGCAGGAGCCGAGCCTCCTGGAGTTCGTGAACACCGTGTGCCGCAAGCCCAGCGGCAAAGGGCAAGAGCAAGATGCCGGTTGCACCGAAAAAGCGTTTCAGATTCGGCCCTTTTCCGGCGACAAAGACAAGCCATCCCAGGGCGATGGCCACTACAAGGCCGAGGCCGCCTCCGGGGGAGAGTTCGCTAGAGGGATCCACGATGGGGCCAGGGCACGCAGACGGGGCTAGGCTTGCCCAGGCTCTTTTGCTTTTCTCCTCCGAGGGGGGCAGAGCGGTGCTGCTCGCCAACCGCCATGACTTGGTCTGCGGTTCGGGCATCGTGCCTTCTCTGTGGATCAGAGATGCGGTCCCGAGCCTACGTCCGGCCCTCACGTCCGTGTGTCCGGCAATGGTGGAAGCCCTCGATCAAGGTTTCCAGGTTGCGCCAGGGCACGCCAGGCGTGATGCTGCTGGAGGCACCGAGCATCAGCCCCGTCCGCGGGCCGTGCTCGACGAGCCATCGCATCTCGCGGCGCACGTCGCTGGGTCTGCCCATAGGCAGTGTGCGGGTGACCGACACGCCGGCGATAATGAACAACGGATCGCCATCTTTCGTCTTCATCGCGCAGATGGCCTCGTAGTCCATCCCGTCCTCGTACTGGAACCCCTGGAATCCCTTCAGCCCGACCTCCAAGAGCCGCGGCACCATCTCGCTGAGATTGCCATCGCAGTGCCAGATCAGCTTGACGTCGCTGTTTAGCAACGGGGCCAGGCAGCGGGTGAAGTGCGGGAACCAAAGCTGGTCGAGCGACCTGATGCTGACCAGCGTCCCCCGACTGTCGGCCATATCGTGATCCAGGCGGACCAGGGGCGGCAGGTCGCCTTCCCGGATGGCGCGCAGGGCCGCCGCGTTGTGGCGCAGGGCGAGGTCAGCCTGGGCTGCGAACAACCGCTCGATGACGTCCGGGTAGAGGGCGTAGGCCATAAAGTAGGCCTCGTACCCGTACATACCGTAGTCCAGGGTGGGAAAGTGCACAAAGCTGTAGCCGCTCTTGAGCATCGCCGGCCCCAGCTGGGCCTGGATCGCCGCTTCACTGCCCAGGATGTTCTGGACGCAGGCCTCTTCGTCAAAGGCTAGCAGGCGCTCCTGGAGGTGCGGGGTCCTCACCGCTTCGATATGCTCGGCAACCGCCTCGGGTGAGTCAATGAGCATGCCATCGACCCGGATCTCCGCCGCGTCGACACCGGCCACCAGCGGGGTCGCGCTTCGCTCGTAGCCGAAGCGGCCCATAGAGAGCGGGTTCTCCGGGATGTACTGGTCCACCAGACAGCATCCGGCGTTGATCAGCATTTGGCGATAGGTCGGCTCCGGGCGATGCAGGTAACTACCCTCCGGCACACCGGCGATACGGTCAATCATCCCGTGTTCCATAGGGTTGATGAACCAGGCGGGGATGCCCACGACCGGTCTGCCCAGGATCGTGTCCAGCGCGAGCTGCGCGCGCTCACTTAGCGGTGTTGGATTCATCTGGCTCTCTGGATCCGCAGTTCTTCAGGCAGTCTCACGGGCACAGGCGACCGGCGAAGTACACCTCCCACGCTTGTGCCTGCACGGGCTCCGGAGAGCGTTCAGTTTCCGTCTCCCGTGCAGGCATCGCGGGTTCGCTCCCACGCCTCGATGATCTCGTGGTTGGCGGGGACGTTCTCGAGGAACGAATGCCTCAGCGCTTCATCCTCGATGTTGTCGGCGGCGTCGTGGATCGCGCGATAGGCCGTCTCGAGGATGGGCCGGGCTCGCGCGTCGCCGGCCGCGTGTAGCACCTGCCAGCACGTGAGAAACACCTTGGGCTGGTGGTGTGTGGGATCCCAGAACGGTACGCTCTCAAGGTGCGGCAGAGCCTTTTCCACGAGGTCCAGAGCGTCCTGCATTCGATCCTGAGCCATCGCCACGCTTGCCAGTCCGGTCAGGGCATCAGGGCCCGGCACGTTCAACGAGTCCCGCAGCTCCAAGCTCTCCCGGTAACTCGCGGCGGCGCCATCGAGGTCACCCAGCACGACCGCGAGCTGCGCTCCGGCAGCGTCAT
>CBFCZM010000137.1:0-7139 GCA_965602565.1 uncultured Anaerolineae bacterium | reverse complement strand
CCTGGAGAATGCTGGGAGCCACGTAGTCACCGTACGTGATATCGGCGTAGGGAGCATCGTAGCAGACCAGTAGATCGTGGGCTCGCGCGAACCCGATGACATCAGCCAGGAAATCGAGATCTGCGACGGCCCCGGTCGGGTTGTTGGGATAGTTCAGCCAGATCATGCCAGCCCGGTCGGCGATGTCCGGGGGGATGTCCTCCAGCGCCGGCAGGAATCCTCGCTCTGCGAGGAGGGGGAAGGTCACGACCTCAGCGCCGGCCAACATCGCCCCCATCGTGTACGGCGCATAGCCCGGGTCCGGAACCAGCACCACATCCCCTGGATCGAGGCACGCCAGTTCAAGGTTGACAATGCCCTCCTTGGACCCGATGAGCGGCACAACCTCGGTCTCCGGATCGAGGGTGACACCAAAGCGCCGGGAGTAGACGTCGGATATCGCGCGCCGCAGCGACGGTAGCCCGCGATATCCAGCATAGCCGTGGTGGCTGCTCTCCTGAGCCGACGTACACAGCGCCTCAATCACGGCGTCCGGCGGTGCCAGATCCGGATTGCCGATATCCAACCGGATCACGTCAACGCCGCGCTGCCGGACCTGATTGATCTTGGCGGCCCAAAGGGCAAACGGATAGGGAGGAAGATCGGTCAAGCGTTGCGCTCTCTTCATGGGGAAGGCCGCACGCTCGCTGATCTGGAATCAGCGATGGTATCCAGCAGACCACGTAGCCCCAACTCATAGCTACGCCACCCGAAGCCGCTGATCTGGCCCACGCAGACCGGCGCGATCAGGGACCTGTGCCGGAAGGCCTCACGGGCGTGAACATTGGAGAGGTGCACCTCCACAGCCGGCAGACAGATCCCGGCGATCGCGTCGCGAAGCGCGACGCTTGTGTGCGTGTAGCCGCCGGGGTTGATCAACACACCATCCACACAATCCATCGCGGCGTGCAGCGCGTCGATCAGTGTCCCTTCGCTGTTGGACTGTATGATCTGCAGTTCAGCGCCGAGATGCACGGCTAGCGTCTGGAGTCTGTCATCTATCTCCGGCAGGGTCGCGCACCCGTAGGTGTCGGGTTCCCGGCGCCCAAGCAGATTCAGATTGGGGCCATGGAGCACCAAGATGCTGACCTTCTCGACCGCTTCACCCATTTCCGTCTGCAACTGATCCTTCATCCTATCCCTCCGCTCCCATCTCGTGCAACACAGCCAGGACCACCGCCTCGGGCACGTCGTCCGTCAGAACCACTGTCCCGATCTCCACCGGGAGCACCCAGCGCAACCGCTTTCCCCGCCGCTTCTTGTCGTGACGCATCGCCGTGGCGATCGACGTGGCCGGCAGGGCAGGGCATTTCACGGGCAACCCCGCCGCGGACAGCACGTCGGCGATCTCGTCGGCCAAACCCGGAGCCGCCCGCCCAAGCGCCTCGGAGATCCGCGCCGCCGCTATCATCCCGATCGCAACGCCCTCGCCATGCCGCATCGAGAAGTCGCTCAGCCGCTCCAGCGCGTGGCCCGTCGTGTGACCGAGGTTCAGGACCGCGCGCCCGGCCCGCTCAAAGGGATCCTGCTGCACGATCTCAGTCTTGACCTGGATCGAGCGCGCCAGGAGACCCGGGCTGATGCGCACCGCGCCTTGGTCCGCTGCAGCAACCTGCGAGCAGGTCAGCCCGCGACCGAGCTCGCGAGCAAGCTGATGGAAAAGCTCGGCGTCACCGATCACCCCGTGCTTGAGGACCTCGGCCATCCCCGAGCGCCACTCCGGCGCCGGAAGCGTCTCCAAAACAGCCAGGTCAATGAAGACCAACTCCGGCTGCTTGAAAGCGCCCACCAGGTTCTTGCCCTGCGGTAGGTCCACGCCGGTCTTTCCCCCCACACTGGCGTCCGTCATCGAGAGCAACGTGGTCGGCACCTGGACGAAGCGCACGCCGCGCATAAAGGTCGCGGCGGCAAACCCCGCCAAATCACCGATCACGCCGCCCCCCAGCGCCAGGACAACGCCGCTGCGATCCAGATCACCCGCCAGAAGCTGCGCATAGAGCTCGTGCGCCGTGGCCAACGTCTTGTGTTCCTCACCATCGGGCAGAATGCAGGGAAAGGGAGAGAAGCCATACTGCGTAAGCACATCCTGCACCGCGTCGATGTACAGCGGGCCGACGGTCGTGTTGGACACCGCCGCAACCCTTGTGCCCTCGGAGATGCCTGCAGCGCGTAGCGCGCCCCCCAGATAGCGAAGCACACCGATACCGATGTGGATGTCGTAGTGCCCACCCGAAGTGGCCACGGGAAGCGTCCGGCAGCTGGCCAGCGCCACAATCTCATCGGCAATCTGGGAGGGTGTCTGACCGTTGGTATCGACCTGCCAAGGGATCGCTGCGTAGGCGTCACGCCGCGCGGCAAGGAGCCGTCGCACCTCCGCCCCCGGATCCGGCACACTCAGGAGGGGGCGGTCTTCGACCTCGCCGACACGCTCAAGAATCTCATCGGCGCCGGCCTGCAGGCAGATCAAGACCGAGGACGCCGCCAGCATCTCGCGGTTCGCCGGGTCCACCAGAGCGCCGCCACCGGCGGCAATCACCGCTCCGTCCTGCCCGGCCAACTCCCCGCAGAGATCAGTCTCCATCTGCCGGAAGACGGACTCCCCGTCCTCAGCAAAGATCCGTGTGATGGGCTTGCCGGCGCGGGCCTCGACAACGGCATCCATATCGACAAAGGGACGACGCAGCCGGCGAGCGACCTCACGTCCCACCGCCGTCTTGCCCGTCCCCATGAAGCCAGTCAGTACGACATTGGTCACAGGTCACCTCGTGATAGCGCGCTAATCACCGGCTCGTGCCAGGAAATGTCGCGCCACAGTGCCAGCAACATCATCCAGCCAGCTCTGGCTCTCCTCCAGCGAGCTCATCACGACACAGCCATACGTCTGCGATAGCGTGTGGCCACACCGCACAGCTCGAAGATGCAGTGCTGCGCGATCACGGGATCCAGACCCGCCGCCCCCGGGGTCTCGACATACGGCAGAATCGGGTCGAGTCGGCCGGCGTACAGACCATGGTAACGGACTGGCCATCTATGCGTGGGAGCGTCGCCAGCGAGGTCTCTGCAATGGCGCGATCAAGACTGCCGGGCTGCGGGAAGTCAAGGATTCTGCTGATATTCATAGGATCTCTCCCCTCTGGAACAGGCGGAAGCTGTCTGGATCCAGGGAGCGCGATTGGTGCACCAGCACAGCGTTCAGAAGCTCGATCGCCAGTCGCGATTCGAGCGCGATTCCCGAGCGCACGCCCACGCAGGGGTCGTGCCGCCCCTTGCGGAGCACGAAGTCAATCTCCTCCAGGTCCTTGCGCACGGAGCGCTGCGGGAGCTGGATCGACGAGGTGGGCTTGAATCCCACCCTGCACACCAGCGGCATGCCGGTGGTGATGCCCCCCAACATCCCGCCGTGGTGGTTCGATTCGAAGCCATACGCCCGAACAGGATCGTTGTTCTCGCTGCCGTGCCGCCGGACCACGTCGATACCCGCCCCCACCTCACACGAGCGAGCCGCATTGAGTCCGCCAAGACTCCCCATCAACCGCAGCTTGAGGCTCTCATAGAGTGGGCTACCGACCAAGGGTGGGACGTTCACGGCGACGACCTCGACCATCGACCCGAGGGAGTCCCCGGCGTCACGTGTCTCCTCAATGAGGGCCGCGGCGTCGCTGGCGAACGCCGGATCCAGCGTCGGGATCTCAGCCTCAGCCAAAGTCTGCTCAAGCGCTGCCAGCTCAAACAGGTCCACCGGCTTGACCAGCGAGTTCCGCTGGACGAGGGCGTCGACCTCATCGGATAGCCGTCTGGAGGATGTCAGCGGGCCAACCTGGACCACCGACGAAAGGATCACCGTCTGGAGGTGCGTCTGCAGGAAGATCCGGGCTATCGAACCCCCGATCACGTCCGAAATCGTGGCGCGATAGCTTGCGCGTCCGCCGCCGCGCGGGTCCGTCGCGCCTTTGGATTGATGATACTTGACCAGGTCGGCGTGGCCGGGCCTCGTCTCACCGTGCGACCCCGTGAACTGCCCGTAGTCGCCCGAACGCTTCGACGTGGAAAGCACGACCGCTGAGATCGGCTCCCCGGTTGTGACACCACCGGCATAGGTTTGTGTGGCGCTCGACTTGCCGCCGGAACTAACCACGACACAGGGACCCGAGGTCAGGGCCGCCAGATCGGTGTCACACAGGCCTGACAGCAAAACAACCTGATCTGCCTCCTGACGCGATGTCCCGTGCCGGCTGCCCCCGGGGCGCCGTCGGTCGAGATAGACCTGAATCCGCTCGCGCGACAGGGAGAGCCCAGGGGGGCACCCGAAGACGACTGTTGTGTAGCCGGGGCCGTGGGATTCACCGGCGCCGGCAACTGCGAAAGCAGGTCCACCCAGGATCTCCATCATCTCCCTCCCCCGTGATGCCAACGCCACGCCAACTGCAGCGGTAGCGCGGTCCGTTGCGCCTATCTTGCGATCACGCTCAGCGGACAGCACAGGATTGCGCGACCCGCTGAGCACGTCTGCCGACTATCCGATCAAGCGCACCAGATGGAAAGACTTCTTGCCGCGGCGCAGCACGACGAACTTCCCATCGACCGCGTCGGTCAAGGCCACAGTGGCACTCTCACCCTCGACTTTCACGTTGTTGACGTAGACGCCGCCGTTCCTCACCAGACGGCGAGCTTCGCCCTTGGATCGCGTCACCTGCAGTTCATTCAGCAGGTCCACGATGGCCACACCTGCACCCTCGAACCCCGGCCGCGCGACGTCGCTGGAAGGAACATCGGCGAAGATGTCCTCGATATCCGCGGAATCAAGCCCCGCCAGATCACCGCCGAAGAGCACGGCGGAGGCCTTCAGGGCCTTGCCCAGTGCGGTCTCACCGTGCGTGACCCGAGTCATCGCCTCAGCCAAAGCGCGCTGGGCCTCACGCCGTTCCGGATGCTCTGTCGTCTTCTGCGCCAGATCTTCGATCTCATCACGTCCCAGCCAGGTGAAGTACTTCAGGTAATCCATGGCCTCGTTATCACCCTGGTTCAGCCAGAATTGGTAGTAACGGTAGGGCGACGTTTTCTCAGCATCCAGCCAGATCGTCCCACGCTCTGTCTTCCCCAGCTTGTTGCCATCTGCATCGGTCACCAAAGGATAGACCATACCGTGCACGCGCCTGCTGCGCTTGCGACGGATCAACGCCACACCGGAGATGATGTTGCCCCACTGATCACTGCCGCCGGCCTGGAGGCGGCAGTTGTAGCGGTCGTAGAGCTGCAGATAGTCGTAGGCCTGCAGTAGCTGGTAACTGAACTCAGCGTAGGAGATACCTGATTGCCGGTCAAGCCGCGTCTTCACGGAATCCTTGGCTATCATATAGTTCACGGTGAAATGCTTGCCGACATCCCGGAGGAACTTCATCATCGTGATGGACCGCAGCCAGTCAGCGTTGTTGATGATCTGGGGTGTGTTTCCCTTGACGTCGAAGTCCAGGAAGCGCGCAAGCTGCTCCTTGATAGCCTCCACGTTGGCTTCCACCTGCTCGACACTGAGCATCTGGCGCTCGCTCTTCTTGCCGCCCGGGTCACCGATCATCCCCGTGCCGCCGCCGGCCAGCGCAAGAGGAGTATGTCCGTAGCGCTGAAGACGGGCAAGCCCCATCAGGGCCAGCAGGTTGCCGACCTGGAGGCTGTCTGAGCTAGGGTCGAACCCGATATAGGCCGTTACCTTCTCTCTTGCCAAGACCTCAGGAAGCCCCTCCGTCATGTCAAAGACCAAACCCCGCCACTTGAGGTCATCAAGCACATTGTCGAAACCCATAATACCTCCCCCTTATGCCCAGTGCCGTATCATTCCAGGACAAGCCTATTCTACCATCTCGTCGGCAGACGGCTGCCGCGCCGTTTGCCGACGCAGTTCCAGCGCAGCCAGGCATACGCGCCGCATCTCGGCCGTGGTCGCCTCAACGTCCACGGTCGTATCCATCCACAGTGCCAGCGCCAAAGCGCCCTGGCGCGCCAGCATACCCAATCCATCGATTGCACGCGACCCTGATTCCCGCGCCTGACAGAGGAGGCGCGTCTCCAGCGGATTGTAGACGAGGTCATACACGGTCAAACGGCCGGGCATCGGGAGTTCGTCCGGCCACACTGACCCGCCCCCTTTGGGCCACATGCCCACAGTGGTCGCGTTGACCAGTAGCGCGGCCCCGCGGATCTCGGCCTGAAGACAATCCGGCGTGAGTGCCCCTGCACGAACCCGAGACGGGTGTACCGCGACCTGGCGAGCACCGGACGCTCCCTGAAGATCCGCAACCAACGCCTGCGCGCGGCTCACCGTACGGTTCAATACGACAATCTCCTCCATGCCCACCGTCAACAACCCATAGACAACTGCCCGGGCCGCACCACCAGCCCCGATCACGACACCCTTGCCGCCATCAGGCTCAAAGCCGCCGGTGCGAAGCGAACCGAGGAACCCGCCGACATCTGTGTTGTGGCCTATCATGGCGACATCGCCCCGGGCGTCGAGCGTCATCACAACAGTGTTGACAGCCCCCACAGCCGCCGCCTCAGGCGTGACGCGATCCATCAGAGCCATCACCGCCTGCTTGTGCGGCACCGTCACATTCACGCCACGAAAACCCAGGGCTGCCGCGCCGTGGATCGCATCGCCGACGCCGCGCGGATGCACCGGCAGCGGAACGTACTGCCAGTTGAGCCCCATCCGGTGCAGCGCGGCATTGTGCATCACTGGTGACAGGCTGTGCGCGACCGGCCACCCGATCACGCCGACCAGTCGCGTTTCGCCATCCACCTCACGGCCCCGCAGCATCGCCCCCATCTCGCCGCCCCTAGCCACGCCCTAGATCCCGTGCCCGAGCTGTGCGCCCAGGGAGTTCAGGGCCTCTGCAAACCCCGGGAACGAATCAGGTATGCACTCGGCCCCCAGCACTGTCGTTCTGCCCTTGGCGACAAGACCGGCGATCGCCAGAGCCATGCCCAGTCTGTGATCTCCGTAGCTATCCACCTCACTCCCAGTGAGCGGGGTCGGGCCTACAACCGCGAACCCATCCGGCCGCGGCTCGATGCTTGCGCCCATCTTGGACAACTCCGCAGCCACC
>CBFCZM010000136.1:0-7139 GCA_965602565.1 uncultured Anaerolineae bacterium | reverse complement strand
AAGAAGCGCACAGCCCTTGTCAATGGGTGCATCACAGGATTGTTGGGCATCCAGGTATGTTCAGCTGCTGGACTACCGAGTTGCATGCCGCCATCCTGTGATGCACCTTGGCAGTTCTGGCCCACAGTCAGACGCTCTGTCCAGCCCGGTCTGGGCCAGAACTGCAAGGCCCTCACTGTTTGCCCAGCCATGCATCCGCTGGCGGATACCTGAAATGGCCCGTTTGGGTAATAGACGCGGGTAGTCTCGCCAGATATCATGGAGACAATATGGAGCTCGCTGCAGATCAGGGCGGTTAGCATGATATCTGTGTATGGATGATCTGTGATCACCAGAGGAGGAGAAGGGCAATGTTGACGAGTGTGACTGACGTCATCAAAATGGGCAAAGATGTTGAGATGGTGGACATGCGGTTCACCGATCTGCTGGGCATGTGGCATCACTTCACCATGCCTGCTGGCGAGCTGTCTGAGGAGCTATTCGAGGAGGGTATTGGCTTCGACGGATCCTCAATCCGTGCGTTCCAGGAGATCCACGAGTCAGACATGATCCTGATCCCCGATCCTGAGACGGCGTTTATGGATCAGATCTTCGAAGTGCCGACCCTGATCATCATCTGCGACATCTACGACCCCGTGACTCTGCAGCCCTACACCCGTGACGCGCGCTACGTCGCCAGGAAGGCCGAGGCCTACCTCAAGCAGACCGGCATTGCCGACATCAGCTATTGGGGCCCTGAGGCGGAGTTCTTCTTGTTCGACAGTGTCACCTACGGAGGAACCACCAACGAGGCCTTCTATCACATAGATAGTTCAGAGGGGTGGTGGAACAGCGGGTTGGCTGGTGGCAAGGGCGGCCAGATCTCGCCCAAGGGCGGCTATTTCCCGGTGCCGCCGGCCGATACCAAGCAGGATGTGCGCAGCAAGATGGTGATGGCATTGGAGGCCGCCGGTGTCCCGGTGGAGCTGCATCATCACGAGGTTGCCACCGCCGGACAGTCGGAGATAGACCTGCGATATGGGACGCTGCTGCGTATGGCCGACAGTATCCAGATCTATAAGTACCTGGTCAAGAACGTCGCTCGCCAGAATGGCCTGACGGCTACTTTCATGCCCAAGCCGCTCTTTGGTGACAACGGCAGTGGTATGCACGTGCACTCGAGTCTGTGGCGCGGCGAGACCAACGTCTTCTTTGATGAGACCGGCTATGCGCAGCTGTCTGACACGGCAAAGTACTACATCGGCGGTCTGCTGAAGCACGCGCCCGCGCTTATGGCGATTGCTGCGCCGACGACGAACTCCTACCGCCGCCTGGTGCCCGGATTCGAGGCACCCGTGAACCTGGCGTACTCGCAGCGGAACCGCTCGGCTGTGTGCCGTATCCCGATGGTCTCGAATAGCCCGAAGGCGAAGCGGGTTGAGTTCCGTGCGCCCGATCCCTCGACCAATCCCTATCTGTGCTTTGCCGCGCTGCTGATGGCCGGGCTAGACGGCATACAGAACCAGACCGATCCGGGCGAGCCGATGGACAAGGATCTGTACGACCTGCCGCCGGAAGAGGCCGCCAAGCTAGAGCAGGTTCCGGGATCGCTGCCCGCCGTGTTGAATGCTCTTGAGGCGGACCACGAGTTCCTGCTGAAGGGCGACGTGTTCACGCCGGATCTCTTGGAGGCCTATATCAGTTACAAGCGGTCGGCAGAGGTTGACACCATCCGGATGCGGCCACACCCGCATGAGTTCACGCTCTACTTCGATATCTAGACGGTAGGCCGTGTCGCTGGTTCGTCAACAAGGTCGGAAAGGCCGTCTCAAGGCGGATGTGCGGTCTTCTTGACATCACCATACTCGGAGAAGCGTCTCAACGGCAAGCGTCTGATGGTCGAGGGAGTCGGATGGGGGGATGCGCTGCAGAGTCTCCATCGAGAAGACTTGCCCGAGGTTCCGTCTGGCTATGAGTTGTTTGATCCATTCGACGTGCTAGAATTGGCTTAGCGAGGACATGCTCTGGCATATGGATATCAGGTGCCCTGGGCAATTCTAGACATATGATAGACTCAGAGTCAGCCCGATCACAGATGCCGACGGTCGCTGAACCAGACCTTGCCCAGACCGATCCTCGGTTGGCTGAGGCCCTGCTCGCCCTCAACGAGATCGGTGGGGCGATCAATCAACTGACGCCGCGTGGCCACGCCGGTGTTGACGAGACACTCAGGCTGATCGCCGAGAGCGCGATTAAGGTGGTTCCCGGTTCTGCAGCTGTTATCTACACGTACGACCCCTCGGAACAGCTCTTCGAAGCGGCCTCTCGCGTCTCCGCAGGCGAGCCCGAAACCGAGGTGGCTTACGACCTTCCGCGTCCCGACGGCATCGGGATGCGGGCCATCCGCCAGCGCCGGCGAGTGCTCTCGTATGAGGAGCCCGATGTCGAGGTTGGTCCCGTTGCGGCCAAGGCCGGCGCGTGGGCCGTCGCTTGCTTCCCTTTGGTGGTCGCCACCCGACCGGTCGGTGCCCTCTACGTCTACCTCCACCAAGCCCATCGCATTGGCCGATCTGAGCTCCTTATGCTCGACAATCTCGTCAACCACGCGGCTATGGCCATCTATCAGGCTCGGCGGCTCGCCAATGTCCAACAGGATCTCGTGCGCAGCGAGGAGGCCCTTGAGCGGCTGCGCAAAGCCGGCATGCTGATCTCGTCGCAGCTGGGGCTGGAAGAAACGCTTGAGTCGATTCTGGAGATGGCTCTGGATGTGACCGGCGCGCAATACGGGATTTTCCGTCTCGTGGACGAGTCGGGCACCAAGCTGGTGACGCGCGCCGTGGCCGGGGCGGCTGGACGTCCGCAATTGGGCGTGCTGCCTATTGACGGCACCAGCATCATGGGGTGGGTCGCCAAGCACCGCCAGTCGCTGTGCGTTCATGACCTGGAATCGGCGCCGTGGGTGCGGCTCTACCATCCGCTTGATGCCGACATCCGAATGCGCTCAGAATTGGCCGTGCCGCTGGTGGGTTCGAGTGGCCGGCTCGAGGGGGTGCTGAACCTGGAGAGTCCGTTGGTGGGTGCCTTCAGTGAGCAGGACAGCCACCTGCTGAATTCCCTGGCGACCCAAGCGGTGATCGCCGTCCAGGCAGCCCGCTTGTTGGATGCGCTGTTGGAGGTCGGTCGGCTCCTGTTGATCGAACCCTATCCCCGGCTGCTCGATCACCTTGTCAAGCAGGCGGCTGATCTGCTCAATGCCTCGGCCAGCGCGATCTGGATTCTGGACGATGAGACTCTAGTACTGGAGGCCGCGACCGACAGCTCACACCGCGGTGAGCGACTGCCGCTCCGGGGCAGCCTGATCGGGCAAGCGATCCGCCAGAAGGCTCCCGTTATCGCCGAGGACGTTCGCGATGATCAGCGTTTCCACCGCAGCGATCTGGCGCGCAAGCAAGCATGGACGCGCGCGTTGATTGTGCCTCTGTTGTCGAGCGAGGACGGGGCGGCAATCGGGGCTTTCAGTGTATATGGCGTTCAGGGCGAAGGGGGACGCTTCACTGAGTCGGAATGGGACAAGAAGGTACTCACCTGTCTGGCTTACTATGCGGCGTTAGCGTTCCAGAATGCGGACCGGCAGCGCGCCCTGCGTCTCGTGCAGGAGCGGCACGCCGTGGCTGAGACGTTTGCTGCTGTCGGTGATGTGGCCGCCAACGTTCTGCATCACCTGAATAACAAAGTCGGTGCGATTCCCGTCCGAGTACAGGGGATCCGGGCGAAGTGCGCGCCGGCCCTGGCCGCCGATGACTATCTGGCTGCGAATTTGACCGGTATCGAGGGCAGTGCGAGGGAGGCGATGGATGCCATACGCGATAGCCTGGCCAACCTGCGCCCCATCCATGCCGGACCGGTGACGGTACCGGAATGTGTGCGCGCGGCGCTTGCCGATGTCCAGCTGCCGGAGGGCATTCGTGTGGACCTGGTCTCGCTGGAAGATCTGCCGCCCGTGGTGGCCAGCCAGCGCAGTCTGGCCTTTGTGTTCAGGAACCTGCTCAACAACGCGATCACAGCCATGGCGGGGTCGGGCGCGATTGTCATCAGGGGACAAACCGCCGGCCCGTGGGTCGAAGTGCTCGTGGAGGATGACGGCCCAGGTATTCCAGAGCACCTCCACGAACGGATCTTTGAGTTCGATCTGCCCACCCGCAACTCACGGCGCAATGACAGACTCGGCTTTGGTCTCTGGTGGGTCAAGACCTTGATGATGCGGCTCGGCGGTGCCATCTCTGTCGAGTGTGAGGACAGAGAGGGGACGCGATTCCTGCTGCGTTTGCCACGTCTGGAGGATGCACGTGTCTGATGCCGGCAAGCCTCGGGCATTGATCGTCGAGGATGACCCGGCATGGCAGCAGATCATCAGCGAGATCTTGCGCGACAGTGGCCTGGAGGTGGATCTGGCCGATGGGTTGGACGAGGCGTCCTTCCTGCTGCGCCACACACGCCACCGGCTGGCGGTTGTCGATCTGGCGCTGGGTGCAGATCCGGCCACGAATCAGGATGGGCTCCAGGTCCTGGAGGCTGTGCGACTTCGCGATCCCGGGTGTGTCGCGATACTGTTGACCGGCTATGCAACCGTAGAGCTAGCGGTTGAGGTCCTGACCGAGTACGGGACCTTTAGCTGTCTCCGCAAGGCTAGCTTCGATCGTGAGGAATTCCGTCAGTTGGTCCGCCGGGCTTTATCGGCGGCTCAGGCCCACGAAGCTGTTGATCGCGAGGATGGCGCGTCGGCTCCGGTTGCTTTCGCCGGGGGACGGACAGGAGCCGCTCCCCGAGTAGCATCGGACACCGTTCTGGTGGTCGAGGATGATGCCGGGTGGCGTGGCATTCTGTCGGAACTGCTGACTGATGCCGGATACCAGGTTCGCCTCTGTAGCAGCTACGGTGAAGCTGTCGGCTGTCTGCGCCGTGAGAATTATCGTATCGCGATCGTGGATCTCTCGCTCAACGAGGTCGCCGGGGGAACCGAGCCGGAGCGCCCGTTGGGGGGCTACCAACTGCTGCAGCAAGCGCAGGCTCACAACGTCCCTGCCATTGTTGTAAGCGGCGTTGCGACCCAGGATGATATTGAATGTGCCTATGGTGACTATGATGTGTTCGCCTACTTGGAGAAGCAGGCCTTTGACCGGCGGGCCTTCCTGCAGTCGGTCAAGGAAGCCTACGATGCGATCCTGGGTGCCCAATCTCTGGATGTTCTGACCCCACGTGAGCTGGAGGTCCTGGCGTCCCTGGCCCAGGGGATGACCAACAAGGAGCTCGCCGACGAGCTGCATATCTCCATCAACACCGTTAAGCGGCACCTCAAGGCCATCTTCGGTAAGTTGGATGTGCATACTCGCGCCGCAGCCGTTGCCATAGCTGTCAGCGCCGGCCCAGGGAAATACTTGCTCTGACAGCGAAGGCAGGTATACTTCGTGATGTTGAGTTTGCGTAGGCTCCTGTTATCGAAAGGCGGGAGCCTAATTCATTGAAGGCGTATCGAGCAAATCAGTCGCCCTGAGAGAGTTAGCGTGCCGCTCTACGATTATCACTGTGAAGCATGTCATGTCCGGCTCAGCCATCTAGCTCGTCACCTTGACGATCCTACCCCTCCCTGTCCCTTTGCGGCGATGAGCCGGTTGAGCGCTTGATGCGAAGGCTCAGACACGCAGCCTGACAAGGCTCAGCCCGGATCGCGACGTTCCGCGCAGAATCCGGGCTTGGCCTGGTTGTATCACGGAGGTGAATTCTACCGGATGGACATCGGAAACCACATGGAGGCACAATGAGTCCATTTCTGCAGCATATCAATGACCTGTTTGCGAGGATGTCGGGACGGAATCTGATCATTGCGGCGGCGATCTGGGTGCTCATATTGGCGCTTGCCCTTGCGTGCTTGACCGGCGTCATCGAACTGCCTACGGGGGGTCGAGCCGCGACGCCGGCAGATACGCCGACGCCAACGCCCAACACGTCTTCCTCTGCAAGCGGCGTGGAGGAAACCGGTGACACTCCTCAGCCCGAATCTGTCGACACGCCATCGGGATCGATCGTTCTCCCGACCCCGACGCCGGAAGCCAGCAGTGGGGTGGTGACGGTGTCCACCGACGGCTTTGGCTATGGCATCGCGGCTCACGGGATCGGCATGCCTGACTACACTATGGACCAGATCAAGAACCATCTGGGGTTGGAGTGGGTCAAGCAGCAGGTGCGGTGGGATCACTTCTCCACCGAACCAGGCCAGATGGACTGGAGCGGCTACGATGCGATGATCATGTTTGCCTCGGAGCGCGATCTGAAAATCATGCTGAGTGTGGTCGGCGCACCAAACTGGTCGCGGACCTACTTCGATGGGAATCCCGAAGCGGCCCCGCCTGAAGATCTGACCTTGTATGTCAACTTCGTCGGTGATCTTGTCGACCGCTACAAGGGCAAGATCCACGCGATTGAGGTCTGGAATGAGCAGAATCTTGACCGCGAATGGGACACGGTGCAGGGCGTCAACGCTGATCGCTATGTTGAGATGCTGCGTCTGACCTATCAGGCGATCAAGAGCCGGGACGCCAGTATCGTCGTGATCAGCGGCGCGCTCTCGCCCACGGGAGTTGTGGCGACGGATCCCCAGAACCCTGATCGCTACACGGTGATGGATGACTTTGTCTACTTCCAGCAGATGGTCGATGCCGGTTTCCTGAACTACGCGGACTGCGTCGGTGCGCATCACAATGGCTACAATATGCCCCCCGATGTCGCTTGGGACGAAGGCTACGACGATCCTCTGGCCACGTACCGCGGGCCATTTGACACTCCACACCACTCGTGGTCGTTCAAGAGCACGCTCTTTGGCTATCACGATATGATCGTGGCGGCAGGTCGCGATACACCGCTCTGTGTGACGGAGTTCGGCTGGGCCACCTCCGAGGGCTTCGACGGGACGCCGCAGGACTTCGAGTTCGCCCTGGACAACACTCTTGAGGAACAGGCCCAGTGGGACGTTGAGGCGTTTCAGTTGATGCGCGAGTGGGGCTTCGTCAAGCAAGCCTATCTGTGGAACCTCGACTACTCCTACAAGGGTGGGCTTGGTGCCACGGATCCGAACGCTCCCTACAGCATTCTCGACCTCAAAGGCG
>CBFCZM010000135.1:0-7151 GCA_965602565.1 uncultured Anaerolineae bacterium | reverse complement strand
CCACCTCCTCAGCCGCCATCGCCGCGAGGCGCCGATCGGTCCCCGCCACGATCTGGTTGTCCTCGTCGAGGTCGGACAGCTCGCCGCACGTCGGCTCAGCCAGGATGTAAGCTTGCCCAGGGGTCTCAAGAGATGGCGGCGGGGGAGTGTCGGTACATGGAACCGCGATCAGCGCCCGCGCGGAGATTGTGTCCGTTCTGCGGGTGACCGCGGCCTCCCAGGGCCAGAGGACCTTGGTGAGCAGCGGCAGGGTATCCGCAAACTCCGTGACAGCCTTGTAGAGGTTGATCTCGCTGATCTGCTAACCCAGTGTGAAGAGCAACACGACAATCAGGACGAAGATGGCGGCCCCATCGCGCTTCGCGGGATCTGTTTGCCGGTAGGCATCCCAGGCATTCCACAACCACAGACCGGCGATGCCGACGATCGTCAGACCGATGAAGAAAGGCTCGCGGTTCAGTGCCCGGCTGAGCTTGGCACTCCAACCGGTCTGCCGCGTGGCGATCAGGTTGATTCGCCAGGCTAGCAGCGCGATGAAGGTGAGGAGTGAGCCCATCAGGATGAGCCCCCGCCGCAGCTGGCTTGCCAGAAGCTGGCCCAGTCCGGGCACGATCAGTGAGGCGAGGCCGGGTACGATCGCCGGCACAAGGCTGGGGCGCAGCTCGGACCGATCGTCAGAGCGGCTGCCGTTGCCCGTCTGAGGCTTCCCGCTATTCGCGCTCATGCTGCACCTCCCAGTGATCCCTCCAGGCCGCCTCCGACGCGCTCAGCTTCCTCCCCGTAGATGTCCTGGAATTGTTCGTCGGTCATTGCTCGAATCTCGCTCTGGGTGCCATGATAGACGATCTCGCCGAGACGTAGTCCAATGACGCGTGTCGCGTATCGTTGGACGAGGTCGAGGTAATGGAGGCTGCAGACAACGGTAATCCCCTCGCTCTGGTTGAGATCCTCCAGGTGGAGAAGGATCGAGTGTGCCAGAACAGGGTCAAGGCTGGCGACCGGCTCGTCGGCCAGAATCATCTTCGGCTGCTGGACGAGGGCCCGAGCGATGCCAACGCGTTGCTGTTGCCCGCCGCTGAGTTCATCCGCTCGCGTTTGGGCTTGGTCCTCAATTCCGAGGCGCTTCAGGGCGGCCATCGCCATAGCTTTGTCCTCCGGTGAGTAGCGCTGGAGCAAGCTCTGCCACTTGCTGTTATAGCCCAGGCGACCGGTCAGCATGTTGGCGAGGACTTCGGATCGCTTGACCAGGTTGAACTGCTGGAAGATCATCCCGATCTGGCGGCGGATCCGGCGCAACTGCGCCGGGTCGGCCGCGGTGATGTCCTCGCCGTCCCAGAGGATCTGGCCTTCGGTGGGTTCCACCAGCCGGTTGATGCAGCGCAACAGCGTGGACTTGCCGGAGAGGCTGAGGCCGATAACGATCAGGAACTCACCATCCTCCACGGTGAAACTGACATTGCGCAGGGCAACGGTGCCGTCGTCGCATATTTTGGTCAGATTCTTGACCTCAGGCATCTGCGTGTTCCTCCCTGGATTGGAACAGAGGGGGGACCTTGTGTCCCCCCTCTGTGGCTGCGTCTACTCACGGCACCGGATGACTGGCACGTGCCGGCTGATACGGCTGGGTGCTACTGTAGCTCGGTGATGTTGAGGCCCGCAGCCTGTAGGACTTGGCGGAAGGGATCACAGAAATCGTCCCCGTGGGCCTCCAGCGCGGCCCAGCTGTACGCTGTGTCGAGGGCTGCCTGGCTTTCCTCGGTTTCGGAGATCGCCAGCAGTGCGTCCACAATGGTCTGTTTCATCTCAGCATCCATCCCGGCGATGAACTGCACACCGTCGTTGGGGATGTCCTCGGTGAGGCCGATGACCAGGACCTTCTCCAGCACGTCGGGGTTGTCCTCCTCGATGGTGCTGCGGGCGTCCACGTACGTGGCGCCGGCGTCGCAGTCGCTGGCGTAGACGGCGGCGACCACGCCGTCGTGGCTGCCGGCATCCACGATCTCGGCCAGATCGCTCTGCGGGTCAATGCCTGCGGCGCGCATGGTGAGGTCGGGGATGATCCAGCCGCTGGTGGACAGGGGGTCGGGCCGGCAGAAGGTCTTGCTCTTGAGGTCCTCAATGCTGCTAACGCCGCTGTCGGCGTTGACGATGATCTGCCCGTTGTAGGTCGGGCTGCCGTAGCGGGCCGCGACCAACTCGCTCTCGACGCCGCAGCGCTCGTTGGCGAGGACATCTGAGCCTCTGCGGGATCACTGCACATCGCCTCAATGGCGCCGGCGTTCTCCGTGGTGACCAGAATACCAAAGACCAGGCCCGTCTCATCCTCCAGCAGTGCCGAAAGCTCCTCAGCACCGGTGGTCACCGTCTCAGTCTCACCGGAACTTGTCAAATGACTGTTGCCACGGTGCTTGACGGGGAATCGGGCGGAGTATAATCAAAGGAGTTCCACCCTTGCTGGAGCGGCGGAGCGTCTGGTTCGGCCGACGGAGAAGCGGCTGCTGGTCAGGTTCCTGCCTTCTGATAGTATGCCGGAACACTGCCGACAACTTCCCTGTGAAGTTGTGACCTAAGGATGGTGATCTTGAGACATTGGTATGCGCGGTATGCCTTCGCGGTCGTGGTATTGCTTCTGTTTCTGCAGAGTGCCTGCAGGCGCGAGACCTACATTCCCACACTGGTTGAGGAGCAGGCGGCTCTGACCGCAACCGCGGCGCCGCCGGGACGGGGATCCGGTGCCCAGGCGGATTCGCCGGCGGCGATATCCACTCCCCTGATTGCGCCGACGCCAACCTCGACGCGCGAGCCGCCC
This sequence comes from uncultured Anaerolineae bacterium, assembly GCA_965602565.1. Lineage (GTDB taxonomy): Bacteria > Chloroflexota > Anaerolineae > B4-G1 > SLSP01 > PWVB01. The sequence goes on along the minus strand of CBFCZM010000135.1, from coordinate 4,342 downwards.
GAATCCACGGCGACGACCTACACTGTGCGGGCCGGCGATAACCTGCTGCGGATCGCCGCTGCCTACGGCACCACGACGGAGTCCTTGATGGCGCTCAACGGACTGGCCGATGCCGATCAATTGGCCATCGGCCAGGTGCTGAAGGTGACGATGGAGGCGGCATTTACCGGCCCTCGCGAGACGCTGATCCCGGACAGTGAATTGGTCTACGGTCCGGGGTATGCCGATTTCGACGTCGCGGCCGAACTGGCAGGATACACCGGCTACATCAAGGAGTATTCCGAGGTGGTCAACGGGCGGGAGATGTCGGGCGCCGAGATCGTGGACTTGGCGGCTCGGCAATACAGTGTGGGCCCTCGCGTGCTGCTGGTGCTGCTGGAGATGCGGGGCGGTTGGCTGACGAATTCCGTTCCCTCGCAGACCGAACAGCTCTATCCGTTGGGATATCAGGCCGGGATCTACTGGGACGGGCTCTACCTGCAACTCTGCCAGGCGGCCAACTCGCTGAATGGGGGTTTCTACGGCTGGCGGCTGGATGACCTATGGCTGGTGCAGACCCTGGATGGTACGTTTATCGAGTATTCGGCCGATCTCAACGCCGGTACGGCCGGGGTCCAGAAGATGCTGGCCGATACGTCGCTCAGTCACGACACCTGGCTCAGCGATATTGACAACTTCACCGTGCTCTATCGCGAGCTGTTCGACGACCCCTTTGTTTTTGCCGTGGAGCCGCTCATCCCGTCCTATGTGGACACCCCCGAACTGGTCCTGCCGTGGGCAGAGGGTGAGACGTGGTACTACACGGGCGGACCGCACGCGGGCTGGGGCACCCTGGGCGCGTACGCTGCGATCGACTTCGTCACCCAGGAGCGCAGCATCGGCTGTGCGGTGAGCGCACAATGGGTGACGGCGGTGGCAGGTGGGCCGATCGTGATGAGCGACTATGGGATGGTGCTGCAGGATTTGGACGGCGATGGATTTCTCGGTTCCGGCTGGGTAGTGCTGTATATGCATATCGCCGGCCAGGGGCGCGTTGAGGCAGGCGATGTGGTGCAGGTTGGCGGTCCCATCGGCAACCCGTCCTGCGAGGGCGGGGTCTCGGATGCATCGCACCTGCACCTGGCACGCCGCCTCAACGGCGTGTGGATTGCGGCCGATGATGTGAACTGGCCGATGTCGCTGTCGGGGTGGACGCCGATTTCTGGGTCCGAGGCCTACGAGGGGACCATGGTGCGCGACGGCGTGGAGCGCACGGCCTGTCTCTGTTGGGAGGAGCTCAACGCGATAGCGCATTGAGTTCGATTGGTGGAGAGGGGGTAGTCCTGTGGCAGTACCAACAGTCCGGAAGATCGAGGTCGAGGGTTTCACGTGGGAGGTCGAGGGTATCACGCATCAGCGTGCGTTCCACTACGATCCAGACAGCGCGCTGACGTTCAGCGGTGGAGCGTTACGCATCACCGCCGACACTGGGGTCGTGGGCGAATTCGGTGGCTGGCGCGCCGACGCGCAGGCGGTTGCCGCAGCTGCGAGTCGCTACCTTGGCCAACCGGTGCTGGACCGCGAGCGCTTCTACCAACAGGCCAAGCGCTCGGCTGTGATGGCGGCCTACGATATCGCGCTTTGGGACCTCGCGGGCAAGATGGCCGGGGTGCCGGCGCATGCGCTGATGGGCACATATCGCACAGAGGTACCGGCCTACGCCAGCACGATTGATGGCGCGGTGACCGGACCTCTGTCAACGCCGGAATCCTACGCTGACTTCGCCGAGCAGTGCCGTGAGATGGGGTACCGCGGGTTCAAGATTCATCCCTTCGCGTGGCGGGATGTGGCGAAGCACGTCGAGACCGTGTTGGCGGTCGGTGGGCGGGTGGGTGGAACCATGGACATGATGATCGATCCCTACTGTCTCTTCGACACCTTCGCAGACGCACTGAAGGTGGGGCGTGCGTGCGACGAGGCCGGATTCTTCTGGCTGGAGGATCCGTACTCCGATGGCGGGGTCACGCCCTTCAGTCACGCGAAGCTGCGAGAGATGATCCGCACACCGTTGCTCCAGGGCGAGCAGGTGGCTACCATCGAGGAGCGGATGGCGCTGGTCCTGGCAAAAGCGACGGACTTTGTGCGCGCCGATGTGGGGCGCCACGGGCTGACCGGGGCGTTGAAGCTGGCGCACGCGGCGGAGACCGTCGGCCTGGACATCGAGCCCCACCGGTCGGGCCCGGCGGAACTGCAGTTCCTGGCAGCGGTGAAGAACGCGAACTACTACGAGGTCGTCTGGGTTCACCCGGTGGTACGGGACTCAGAACCGCCGATCTACGCCAATGTCAAGATCACGGGGCTGGGTTGTATTGATGATCGGGGCATGGTTGCGGTGCCTGAGGGGCCAGGACTGGGGATTGAGTACGACTGGGACTACATTGCAGCACATTCGGTGGGGTCTTGGGTGGCCACGGTGTGATGCTGCGAGGGGATACGGGTTAGGTCGCACGATCTAGCACGCACGCCGCTGCGCAATGGTCGGCACCAGGAGTGGGAGGCGAGATGCGTGAGATGACGTTCAAGGCGACGTTTGCGGTTCTGGGTTTCGTGTATCAGATCCTTCTGTTAGCGGACTTTTCCGCACGGCTGTGGAGACCTGAGCTGGAACTGCGCTGAGGTTGGGTGCTGTACACGCTGATGGCGGTGGGGGGCCTGGCGGTGGGGATCGGCTTCGTCGCACGCGGCGCGCCGGTGAACCTGGTGATCGCGCCCTTCGTCCTGGCGGTATGGGCGGGCTTTGGCCTCGTGGTGGACACGTGGCTGAGAATTCCCTGGAGGCAGCCGGCGATACTGCATGTCCTCATCCCCTATGTGGTGCTCTTTCAGGTCAGTCTCTTTGGATTTCTTTTTCCGCTCTGGGAGATGGGTCGGCGGCTGGGGCTGCCCTTCACGGTGCTGTTCGTGGTGCCGACGGTGCTGAATGCGTCGTCGCATTTCGTGGAGAGGTAGGGACAGGGGATAGGGCCTACCGTGCCGGTGGGCGGTCCCACGTGGTAGGCGTGAGAAGGCTGTTGCCGAGGAGACACGAACCGGCCCCGGAATGCACCACCATTCCGGGGCCGGCCCTTTGCTGTCTACGTTTTATGCGCTCGCTGCGCGGGGCGTGTTACGTACAACTACAGGGGTGGCTCGGTGATGGCGACGCGGATGTCGACGGCAGAGACGCCAGCCCCGTCCTCCAACACGATCAGCGGGTTGATGTCCAGTTCGCTGATGCAGGGGAAGTCGTTGACCAGTTGGCCGACACGGCGGAGAGTGTTGATGACCTGCGTGATATCGCGCGCGGGCTGCCCACGGACGCCCCTCATGATCTGGCCTGCCGCGGTCTCCATCACCATATCCTGTGCGTCAAGGGCATTGAGCGGGGCCAGGCGGAAGGCGACGTCGTTCAGGACCTCGACGTAGATGCCGCCCATACCGAACATCAGGAGCGGGCCGAACTGAGCGTCGCGTTGGGCCCCGAGGATTACCTCCTGTCCGGAGGGTGCCATTTGCTGGAGCATCACGCGCCGTTCCTCGGCGCGCCGATTCTCGGCGAGGTGGTCTGTGGGCGCGGCGGCCATGGTTTCGAAGCTCTCGTGGACGGCGGCAGCATCCTGCAGGTTCAGCACGACGCCCCCAACATCCGCCTTGTGGATGACATCTTCGGCGATGAGCTTCATGGCCAGCGGGTAGCCCAGGCTGGCGGCCAAGGCCACAGCCTCGCCGGCGGTCTTCGCCAGGCCCGAGCTAGGCACGGCGATGCCGTAGGCCGCGGCGACGGCGGCGGATCTCTCGGCATCGAGGAAACCGGCACCTGTCTTCTGCCAAGCACCAGCCAGGGCTGCACGAGCGGCCTCTGTATCCACATCCTCGATCGGCTGGGGCGTCAGGTCTGGGCGCACTCGGAGTTCTGCGTAGCGGCGCAGCCCGCAGAGGGCGCGTGCGGCGCGGTTGGGATCCTGGTAGAAGGGTACATCGCTCTCATTGAGGAACCTTGCGGCCGCGGTGATGCTCTGGCCCCCGAGCAGGCAGCAGACCACCGGCTTGGTGTCCGCGGACGCTGGCGCGTCCGTTGACATGACGACGTTGGCGACGACCTCGTCGACAGGTGTGATCGTCTGCGGCACAAAGATGGCCATCAGCATATCGACGTTGGGGTCCTCAAGGAGGATCCGGCCAGCCGTGTTGTACATTTCGGCGCGGGGGCCGCCGAGCATATCCACCGGGTTGGCCAGCTGCGCGCCGCGCGGCGTGGCCGTCTTGAGCTTCTCAATGGTCTCTGCTTCAAGGTTGGCCATCACTAGACCGCCGCGGTCCAGTT
>CBFCZM010000134.1:0-7201 GCA_965602565.1 uncultured Anaerolineae bacterium | reverse complement strand
GTGGGCGAAAAGTGACACAACGGACGATCCCACTGCGCTACATGCAGCTTGGCCGACAGCCGTTTCGACCGATGCGCAGCCGCCTATCGGTGAGGCTCAAATCAGCCCACAGCATAACGAGGTGACTATGCAGACAAAGAACGTCGGATTCATCGGATTCGGATTCATCGGCAAGGTGCACGCCTACGGCTACCTCAACCTGCCGATGCACTATCAGCCATTGCCTTTCCGTCCGGTCCTGTCGCACGTCTGCACGAGTCGACCGGAAACGGCCCAGGCGGGGGCGAACATGATCAGCGCCCCGCACGCCGTCATCGACTACCGGGAGATCACTGAGAACCCGGATATTGATATCGTCCATATCTGCACACCGAACCATCTGCACAAGGACGCAGTGCTGTCAGCAATGGCGCACGGCAAGCATATCTACTGCGACAAGCCGCTGACCGCGACGCTGGCTGAGGCTGAAGCAATCGCCGCGGCACTGCCCGACTACACTGGCACAGCGCAGATGACGCTTCAGAACCGCTTCTTTCCGGCCACTATCCGCGCAAGACAGCTGATTGACGGAGGTTTTCTCGGGAAGGTGTTGGAGTTCCGCTGCTGCTATCTGCACGCAGGCAGCGCCGATCCCAATGCGCCGCTGAAATGGAAACTCTCAGCCGCTGCCGGCGGTGGCGTCATTGCCGACCTTGCATCCCACGTGCTGGACTTGATGTACCTGCTGCTCGGGGATTACGCAAGGCTGATAGCTTCGACCACGATCGCCTACCCAGAGCGGCCAACGCTGGGGGACCCTGACAAGAAAGTCCCGGTCGACGCCGAGGACTGTGTGATGATCCTGACACGTATGGCCAACGGCGCGCTTGGGCATGTCGAGGCGACCAAGATCGCCACCGGTAGCGAGGACGAGCTCCGGTTCGAGATCCACGGGTCAAAGGGGGCTCTGCGCTTCAATGGTATGGACCCACACCACCTCGAGCTCTGGGACCAGAGTGCCCCTGCCGGCCCGATTGGCGGCACGCGCGGCTGGACCCAGGTCAACTGTGGTCAGCGTTATCCGGAACCAGCCACCGGCTTCCCCTCTCCTAAAGCCGCCATCGGCTGGATGCGTGGTCATATGGCCTGCCTGGCCAACTTCCTGTTCGACATCGCCGCCGGCAATCCCGGCAATCCCGGGCTGGCTCAGGGAGTGTACATTCAGGAACTCATCGACGCTTGCCGGCGCTCAGCCCGAGATGAGGCCTGGATCGACGTGAGGAGTCGAGAAGATCCATATGATCGTCGGCGTTGATCCTGGTTCGAGTGCGTTCAACGCTGCCCTGCCCGATCACGAACTGATACTGCGTGGTGAGGGGGCAGTAAGTCCCTACATCGGCTCAAAGCCGCCTCGCCAACACTGGGGACGGCAGTTACGGCAGCCCGGTGCGTCTCGCTTGCTCCCTAGCTCACCGTTCTCCCACTAGAGCGACGCCAGAACAGGCACAAGAATCATCAGATCATAGCCCGCGTGGAAGAGCACCGGCCCGATCAGACTGTCATCCTTGAGCATTGCATGGGCACCAACGAGGCCTAGACCGAAGACCACAAGGCCGAAGACCGCGCCCCCACCTGGGAAGTCGTAGGTCGCGCTGATATGTGACACACCAAAGACCAAGGCCGTCACAAGGATCGCCGCTTTCCGACCGATCAGCGTCTCGTACTTCTTGAGAAAGATAGCTCTGAACCACAGCTCCTCCATAATCGCGTTGCCGAAAACGAACAGGAGGAGCCAGGGGAGTCCGGTGAGCAGCACCTGCAAGGATCCGCTCGCGTTCGGCTGCATCAGCGTGCCGGCCACCGCAAAGGCCGCAAACGAGATCAGGCCAAAGGTGAGTCCTTGCTTGAGTCTTCCTCTCTGAATGAAAAGGGAGCGCAGATCATCCTTCGCCGCGAGTGTCAGCACGAGGATGACCGGCACGATATGCAAGAACTGTGAGAGCTTGTCCAGGGCGATGAACTGCAACGGATCGGACTCATCACGTGGGACGTTGAGAATCCCTGTCTTCAGGAATACCAGGCAGGCTGAGGCGATGAACAGCGCGTAGGCGGACGGCCAGAAACGCGAAAGAGCATCAACTCGCTTGAAGGCGATTGAGGCTGCCAGGAGGACCAACGTGATGGCGACGTAGTAGGTCTGATTCCAGTTCGTCGGGAAGATGCGATAGTAGGGGCTCCCCAAGACAAACACCGCCGTGCCGCCAAGGGCCAGAAGTGCTGCAGTGATAATCTTTTTCATTGCTTTGCATCCCTCCGTTGATGCTGCGCTCGTCGTCACCGGCCTCGCGCGCTGAGATACGCGTGCCACAGAATCCGCGCGGCCACAGCCCGCCAGGGACGCCAACCATCAGCTATGCTGTCGGCCTCGGCATAGCTCGGGACAGAGGCCAAGCCCCGCAGTTCCTGGACCGCTCTGGACAACGCCAGGTCGCCGGAGGGCCACGCATCGGGCCTGCGCAGGGCAAAGAGCAGGTACGTGTCCGCCGTCCACGGTCCGATCCCTTTGATCGCCAGCAACGCGTCCCGCGCCGCATCGTCCGCCATCTGCCCTACTTCATCGAGGTCCAGCACCCCGCAAACGATGGCTTCCGCCAGGCCGCGGACATATCTGGTTTTCTGACGACTGAATCCGATCTCCTTTAGCATAGTGTCGTCCAGGGTCAGGAAACCCTCAGGTGTGATGGGCGCGATCCGCCGACCAAGCGTGGCGAACGCGGCATTGGCCGATTCCAGCGAAACCTGTTGCGAGAGGATCTCAAGCACCAGCCCCGGAAATCCGGGCTCGTGGGTCCAGAACGAGGGCTCGCCCCACCGCGCAACGGCACGCGCCAAGTCCGGATCGCGGTCCACAAGGTCAGCGATAGCCTGGGCAAACATCTGCTCAACTAGGGGCGTCACACTGGATACCGCATCAGTGGCTCACGGCTTTCCTATTCGTACTATTGTCAGGCGTTCAGTTCCAGTACCCGGGCTGGGCTATCCACGGAGAGAGCTCGGCTACTCCTCCACAAACCTGACCGCCTGCCGCATACGCGCAAGATGCGACGCTACAGCCTGCCAGGTGAGATCAAACGGCATCCCCTTGCCCGCCTCGTCGTAGTAAGCCACGCAACGAGCGTAGTACTCCTCTGGGTCCGCTTTCTGCAACGCCGCGAGGCCCTTGTACCCCAACGCCCAGGCTTGCCGGATCATGCCGCCACTCATCAGCCGCAGGCGGGTCAGATCTGCCCGCCGCACGAGGTCAAGGAGCACATTGTCCGGGATCCCCGCCTCCTTCGCAAGTTGGGCTCGTCCCTCTTGGGTGCATCCAGCCTCCAGAAGCGCTAAGCTGTGCCCCAACGTGTGTGCCTTGAGATGGCCGAGGTACGCTGCAACAGGATCATCCTCTGCCACAAGGAGGCGCATCTGCGCACCAAAAGGCAGGTACTTGTAGATCTTGCGCAGGAGCGACACGAGGTCCTCGGGAGAGATCCCCGCACTCTGACAGAAGGCCGCGGCCTGCTCCTGCGTGGCGACCCGGTCAAGGAACGCCATCAACGTCTTCACCCCGGCCGCGCCGGCACGCCGGAACACATCCCGGTCGCCATCGTCCAAGCGCACCGCCACTGGATCCCGCTCCTCCACCTGCAATCTCACCAACTCCCGTAGTTCGGCGATCTGCCGGTCCCAATGCTCTCTGACGTACAAATAGCGGGTGCGCCTCTTGATGTGGGCGCTGTACCACTTATTGTACGACCACTGAATCCGCTGCTCGGGCCTTGAGAAGGTCCACCTCTTGCTTGAGGACGCGTCCTTGTGCTTTGCCATGTACCCTCACCCACCTTCTCAAGAGAGCAGCTTCAACGTGATCACAGCTGCTCCAGCAACCTACGCCCACGGCTTCTCACAGAGACGCTCCCTGTCTCGGTCAATACGCTCACGGCCTCAAGCACGCGTGGGCGAAGGCTCTCGTCGTCCTCGGCAAGCTCGACCAGCGCCTGTATCGCGTTGACCTGGACGATCCGCCTCTTGTCCTCAAGGTAGCCAAACAGGATCTCCGCGACACGCCGCCCTCTAGCTTCTCCAGGATACCAGTCATCATCCGCAGTCTTGCTGGGGAGCAGGGACTATCTCACGCCAAGCCGCAAAGAACGCAAAGCGGATACTGCTACCGATCATCATGCTTGCTGCCCCACTTTCTTCCGCACAAGCCGGAAGATCAGTCAGGTGCTCTGTCTCGATCATCTTCTCCCCCATTGCATGCTATTCCATAGCAGGTCGCTGGTGTATAGCAGAAGCGCCTACCGGATTCTACTCCAGTAGGCGCTTCGCAACATCTCACCAACCCGAGGGCTCTACGCCCTCCCCACTCAGCCGTACAGCGGGCCGAAGTTCGCGCAGGCGCGGAAGTCGGCGCCCATCGGGTCCTGTGCGCCGAAGGTTGTCCAGGCGCCCGGACGGAAGACCTTCTCGTCGGGGACGTTGTGCATATAGACCGGGATGCGCAGCATCGAGGCCAGCGCGATCAGGTCCGCACCAATGTAACCGTAGCTGATGGCACCGTGGTTGGCGCCCCAGTTGTTCATCACAGAGTAGACGTCGCGGAACGGGCCGACGCCCGTGGTGCGCGGGACAAACCAGGTGGTCGGCCATGTGGGATCCGTGCGCAAGTCGAGTGTCTTGTGCACGTCCTCGGGTAGCTCAACAACCGTGCCCTCGGCGATCTGCAGCACCGGCCCCTGGCCCGCAACCAGATTCAAGCGCGACATCGTGACAGGCATGCCTCCCTTGGTGACGAAGTGTGACGACCAACCACCGCCGCGGAAGTACTCGAGAGCGCCGGGATGCCACGTCGTCGCCGCCAGGCTTTTCCGGGCATCCTCAGCAGTCACGTCCCACCACTGCTTCATCACCGGCTTGCCATCGACCAGCTGCTGTCCGGTGGCGTCCAGCGTCGTGGGGCCGGAGTTGATCAAGTGAATAATTCCGCCTGCGGCATCGCCCGTGAGATCGTGCCCCGTCACGCGCTTGACGGCCTCAGGGCTCCAGTAGGTGCGAACGTCGGAGAACATCTGGGCCCGTCCCGTGACCAGGTGGCCGAAGAGCATCGAAAAGCCGTTCAGCGCATCGTTCTCGGTTGCGACCAAGTAGGGCTGCCGGATCCCGTTCCAGTCGAAGGACGTGTTCAGAATAGCTTCCATGAAGTCGCCATTGGGGAAGTGATCCGTCCACTGGCGCTGGCCCTGGAAGCCACCGGCGATGGCGTTATGGCCCATCGCCTCCTCGGCGTAGCCGATCTCGGCCAACCGGGGGTTGCCCACCATCAAGTCACGCGCGATCAGCGCCATCTTGATGGAGAGGGCCCAGTCGCGTTCCTTCAGCTCGCGGGAGCGCTGCTTCTCGGCAGGGTTGCGATCCACACCCTCCTGACAGTTCTCCTTGACCCAAGCCGTGGCCATCATGTACTCGTCAGGATCGTAGATCTCCTCATTGAAGCGGCGCACGAACTCGGTCATATCGACGTACTCGGCGCGCATCCCGAGGTACTTCTCGATGAAGTCGGGATCCACGATCGATCCTGCGATGCCCATCGAGACGCCGCCCATCGAGAGGTAGGACTTGCCACGCATCCGCGCCACGGCCAATCCGGCGCGCGCCCAGCTCAGCAGCTTCTCCTGAACGTCCTCAGGAATCGACTCGTCACCGGAATCCTGCACGTCGCGACCATAGATCGTGAAGGCGGGCAGGCCCTTCTGCGTGTGCGCAGCGCTGACGGCTGCCAGGTAGACGGCGCCGGGGCGCTCAGTGCCGTTGAAGCCCCAGATAGCTTTGGGGATCAGCGGATCCATATCCATGGTCTCGGAGCCGTAGCACCAGCACGGTGTAGTGGTCAGGGAGAGGCCCACATTCTCCTTGCGGAACTTTTCCGCAGCCATAGCGGCCTCGGCCACACCGCCGATGCACTGGTCGGCGATCACGCACTCAACGGGGAGACCGTTGGGATGGCGCAGATTCTCGCTGAGGAAGTGCGCGACGTTCCTGGCCATACCCATCGTCTGATCTTCCAGCGACTCACGGATCCCCTTGCGGCGCCCGTCAATGATGGGGCGGATGCCGATCTTGGGCATGTCGCCGATAAGGCGGTTCTGAGGTGGCGTGCTCTGCATATCCTTTGCGTTGGCCATCGTTCCTCCTGATCTGAATGAATTGGCGCCCAGACGCCCCAGGGCGACGGTGCCATACTAGCGATATGATAACGTTACCATATACCCGGCAACAAAACGGGCATCGTGAAATGTCCGCGAACTACACCTATTCTCGCACCTCTTCCCCAGATGTCAAAAAGGGACCGAATTGACGACATCCGAATGCAGCCCAAGATATGTCGAAACCCTCGCACCTGTCGGCACCATCGAAAGGAAACCCGAGTGGCAGTCAAACGATACAATACGCTCTCAGCTCCCGATCCGGAACAATGGCTCGCTGAGGATGACACGGAGAAGCTGGACCGCGCGATGCGCTCCCACCGAAGAACGGGACTGGATGCTTCCCAGCTCAGACTCCACGCAGTGTTGCACACCATCGTGGAGAACCAGATTGCGATGGGGGACGCCACCCCGGTACCCGAGGCTATGGATCGGCTGATGGCTGAGGGGCTAGATCGCCATGAGGCCATCCATGCCGTGGCAAGCAGGTTGACGGAGCACTTTTGGGACCTCCTACATGTCGAGACCCAACCATCGGATGATCTCCACGAAGCCTACTTCGATGCCGTACGTCAGCTCACTGCCGAGGAATGGCTCAACTCCTAGCTATTCCGAAAATGGCACCTTCTACCCTCGAGTGGATGATCGGGCTAACAGCCCGACCTACATGAGTATCCGCATGTAGGCCGGGTCCGCTCGGGGACACGCCGTCGTGCCCGGCTATCTGGGGAGCTTTGCGGGTTCGCGACAGCATTTTCGTCCTGCGAGGCGCGCGATAGCGCATGGTCTCCAAACCGAAGATGGCACCTTCTACCATCGAGCAGCTGGTCGAGCTGGCCAGCCCGACCTACGTGGGCATCCGCATGTAGGCCAGGTCCGCTCGGGGACACGCCGTCGTGCCCGGCTATCTGGCGAACTCTGCCGGTTCGCGACACCATTCTCGTCCTGCGCGGTGCGCGATAGCGCATGGTCTCCAA
>CBFCZM010000133.1:0-7207 GCA_965602565.1 uncultured Anaerolineae bacterium | reverse complement strand
AGACGCTCAGCCTGCTGACGGTCCGCCACCTGGGCGAGGATCTCGGTTCGTGAGTGGTTGAGAACTCGAGTGCCGCGCGACAGGAGAACGTCGAGTACGGAGCCGCGGAAACCCTCGCCCAGGTCGGCCTGTTGCAGGATCTCAAGTGGCACAACATCCCGCAGATCCGCAACCGGCTCGTCCTCGATGGAGATCACGCGATCCACAACCAGCACCCGAGTCGACGAGGCCAGCGCCAATCCCTGGATCTCCGCCGCCGTTGCGTCGCGTTCCCTCACGGACAACCACGCCATCTCCGTCTCCATCCCCAGGCGCTGCGCCATACGATCCAGGCTCTCCAATACCTCCAGCCCGGCTTCGAACACGGGGAGTCTTGAAGCGACGAAAGTACCGACGCCCTGGCGCCGCACGAGGAGTCCGCGTTCAGAGAAGGTGCGCAGGACATCGCGGAGCGTGGGACGAGAGACGCCGAGCATTCTGGCGAGTTCAGGCTCTGTGGGAAGCTGATCGCCCGGCTGAAGTCCCTTGACAAGACCGGAGAGCGCAGCCTCCACCTGGTCACGCGTTGATCGCACTCTAGGCAAGTGATTTAGATCCATTGGTATCCCCTATCCCATTATATGTCAGACAACTGACATGTCAAAGGAAGGACCGGGGCGATCCACCTAACAAACACCTAACAGTTTTCCACAGGTGGAGCAGTTCCACACCACCACCAACGCCATCAAAGCCCGATGCCCCACTTCGGCGCCTGTACGGAGGAGAATCCCCACTTTGTACCCTTCCGCTGCCAGGAACTAGGGGGGCTTCCCCACTTTCCCCAGATGATCCACAGCTCCCCACAGGCCATGTGGATAAGTGCCCTCAAACTGTGGAAAACTCCACGGAGTAAATCCTATATAGAAGACGAAAACGTACCGAATTCTGGAACAATCTCGGCGGGACACGCATCCATAGTACCAGTAACTCGGCTATAATATGTATAGACAGAGGATCACAGAGGAGACCTATGAGGAACCATCTGAGAGAGACCATGACGATGTCGCTAGTCCTGACGATCCTGGCCTGCGCATTCGCGGCAGCTACCCCAGCGGCGACCGCCGGTGAGTGGTACGCCGAGTACTTCCCCAACACGACCCTGGCAGGCGGGCCCGTGCTGACCGCCTTCGAGACGGACCTCACCCATATCTGGGGAGACGGCAGCCCAGGCGAGGGCGTCCCGGCCGACGGCTTCTCCGCGCGCTATACCCGGGATGTCTGGTTCGAGTCCGGCACCTACCGCTTCACCTATCTCTCCGACGACGGGCTGCGCATCTGGATCAACGATGTGCTGGTCGTGGACAACTGGAAGGATCAGGGCGAAGTCTGGCGCTTCACCGATCACTATGTGCCGGGCGGCGTCAACCGCGTGCGGATCGAATACTACGAAAACTGGGGCTTCGCGACCCTGCGACTGGGCTGGGAGAAGCTCCACGGCGGGGACAGTTGGCAGGCGACCTACTGGCCCAACACCAATCTAGCCAGCCCCTCCGTGCTCAGCCGCAACGACCCAGCTATCGACTTCGACTGGGGCAACGGCAGCCCGGATCCGGCAGTCCCTGTGGACGAGTTCTCCGCGCGCTGGACCCGCACCCTCGGCTTTGAGGGCGGCACCTACCGGTTCTACGCCAGCAGTGATGACGGCGCGCGCATCTACGTAGATCAACAGCTGGTCGTGGATAGCTGGACCCGGCAGAAGCTGCCCAATACCCATTCCGGTGACATCACGCTGAGTGAAGGCAATCACGTCGTCGTGGTCGACTACTTCGAGGACGGCGGCGAGGCCGCGATCCACGTCTGGTGGAACCGCCTGGATCAGCTACGAGGTTGGGAAGGCCGCTATTTCGACAATCGCGACCTCCGCGGTGGCCCCGCGCTAATCCGAGACGATGCAGACATGGACTTCAACTGGGGCGAGGGGGGTCCTGCCACGTGGATGCCCTCGGACAACTTCTCAGCGCAGTGGACACGCGCCATCACCTTCGAGCCCGGTCTCTACCGCTTCAACAGCATCTCCGACGACGGGATCCGCCTGTGGATCGACGGCATCGACCTACGTCTCAACAACTGGGTGGAGCAGGAACTGACCTGGCACTACCAGGACTGGCACTGGCTGGAGGGCACCCACACGCTGCGCGTCGAATACTTCGAGGGCACCGGTGGCGCCCAGGTCCAGTTCTGGTGGGACTATGCCGCCACCTCTGCGGAAGCCCGGGCGATGCCCCCATCGCCGACCTACAGCACCACGGGGGCCGCGCTGCCCGCAGCTCCGCCTGCGGTCGCTGCGCCAACGACGGCAATGCCTGGTCCCTGGACCGGCGAGTACTTCAGCAGCCGTGATCTGGCCAAAGCGCCCGCCGTCACGCGCACCGACCCAGCGATCAACTTCGATTGGAAATGGGAGGCGCCCGTTGACGGCATCCCCGTGAACCAGTTCGCGGTGCGGTGGACCGGTGCCTTCACGTTTGAGGCGGGACAGTACCGCTTCACCACCACCACCGACGACGGTGTGCGCCTCTACGTGGACGGCACGCTCATCCTCGACAGCTGGCGCCCCATGCGCGGCACGCGCTACGTCACCGTGCAGATCCCGGAAGGGACACACACTGTGCGTATGGAGTACTTCGAGGCCATGCAGGCCGCGAAGGCCCAGCTCACGTGGCTGAAGGTCGGGAACTAGGCGCAGGGCACTACAGGTGGAATCAATACAAGCCCGGCAGCGTCCAAATCAAAGACACCATCCGCAGACCTGCTGCACCATTCCGCGTAGGCCGAACTGTTAGTTCGGCCCCGCGTGCAGACACCCGCGTGGAGGCGTGCATCCGCGCGGGGAAAATCTTCGCGCGGATATGCCCCGCACAGGGGAACGTGATTGCGCGGCTACTCACGCGCGGGGGCGAACTGACAGTTAGCCCTACGCAGAGCAGAAACAGTCAGTAGCAAGTACGATCGCCCAGGGACACCACCTATGGTAGCACAAACAGCACATCGCCGGGCAAATGGGGCTGGTGCAGCCATCCTCGCGTTGGCACTCCTGTGTCTGTTGATCGGACTGACGGCGTTCTGCGGCTGGGTCTTCCTCCAGCGGATGGCCCACCTCTACCGCGACTGCATCTACCCCAACGTCTACGCCCTGGGCGCGGACCTGGGCGGCATGCGCCCTGACGAGGCGGCGACGGCTCTGGAAGCTGTCGGCGCCCACGTGGACACGGGTCTGCTGGTGTTCGCCGATGGGGACCACCGCTGGTCGTACCCCTGGTCGATCGCCGGCCTGCACGTGGACGCCGGGGGCACAGCCCAGGCCGCCCTTGCCGTGGGCCGAGCGGGCACGTGGCAGGACACAGCCAGCGTCTGGCTCAACTACCACGACGTGCCGCCGCGGTTCGTTCTGGATATCGCTGAGGCCCGCGCGGTGCTGGCGGAGCTCGATGTCGAGGTCTCGCGCCCCCCGGTGGACCCAGCGATCCGGCTGGAGCACGGCGAGATCGTCATCGTGCCGGGCGAGGCTGGGCGCGTGTTGGACACTGCCAACACCCTCGCGCGGCTGAACGAAGTCGGGAGCTCCCCTGACCAGCTTGAGGTCCCGCTCGCATTCGAGATCATCGAGCCGGCGGAACTGGAAACTGCGGATCTCACCGCGGACGCCGAGGCCTTGCTGGCCCGCCAGATCACACTCCTGGCCTACGACCCGCTCACCGAGGAAACGCACTCCTGGGCTATGGCCCGCGAGCAGATCGTCGACTGGATCCACCTGGTGCCCGGTGAGGACGGAGACCCCACCGTCGACATCAACCAATACGCCATCCGGGACACGTTGGTCCAGGTGGCAGAGGCGCTGGGGGATGGACGGGGCTTCCGCTACGACGAGGCGGCAGCCCGGATCTTCAAAGCCTTTGACGCCGGAGAAGAACAGCTCTGGCTCTATCTCACGCACCCCGAGCGCACCTACATCGTGCAAGCCGGCGATACCCTCACCAGCCTCTCCGCCAAGCTCGGAATGCCGTCGGGCATCGTCGCCGAAGCGAACCAGGACATCGATATCGACAAACTCCACGTGGGACAGCCCGTACGCATCCCCTCACAGGATGTCCTGATGCCCCACATGCCCGTCCGGGGAAAGAAGATCGTGGTCAACCTGGCGGAGCAACGCGTCCGCGTCTTCGAGAACGGCCAGCCTATCTACGAGTGGGTCACCTCCACAGGCCTGGAGGACTCCCCCACGCACCGCGGCACCTTCCAGGTGCTCAACAAGCACGAAGAGGCCTACGCCTCACAGTGGGATCTCTGGATGCCCTACTTCATCTCGGTCTACGTGGCTGGTGGTGGGGTCGAGAACGGCTTCCACGAACTGCCCATCCTCTCCAACGGCCAACGCCTGTGGGCAGGCGCCCTGGGGCACCCGGCCTCCTACGGCTGCATCATCCTCGGCATTCCCGACGCCCAGATCCTCTACGACTGGGCCGAAGTCGGTGTGACGGTGGTAATTGAGTAGGGCGGAGCCCTGACACCGTGCCATCAGAACGGCCTGGCGCTTCAGAGCGCGCCCCCCTCCCACTCTCCGCAGACGGTGCCTCCGCAGACGGAGGGTGGAGAGGGGAGAGAAAGAAAATCAGTGAGATTCGTGAAGATTCGTGGTTTCCTCTCTCGCCGCGGGCAGCGAGAAGTGGAAGGTGCTGCCTTCGCCAGGTGTGCTCTGCACCCCGGCCTCGCCGCCAAGCTTCTCCACAATACGCCGCACGATCGACAGCCCCAGACCGTGCCCCTCGGCGCGCACGTTGTGCAGCCGCTCAAACGGCGCGAACAACTGCGCGCACTGCTCCGCGGTAAGACCGTTGCCGTTGTCGCGCACCCAGAAACGGATATACCCACCGTTGTTTACCCCATCAAAGCCCAACTCGATGCGCGGCCGGGTCTCGGTATCGCCGCCGTACTTCACGGCATTGCTCAGATAGTTCACCCAGACCTCCTCCACCCACGGCCCGTAGCCCGTGGCCGACGGCCACGTGTCCGGTGCCGAGACCTCGGCCCTGTACTCGTCAATCAGATAGTCGAGACGGTCCTGCGCATCTTTGGTGATCCGGTCCATGTCCAACGTGCCGGCCTCGACCTCATCAACCTGGCGCACGCTGGCCAGCAGCAGGATCTCGTCGATGATATTGTTCATCTTGACGCTACTGCGCTTGAGATAGTGGGAGTACTCAAGATACTCCGCATCGCCTCGATCCTCTGCGGACGCCCGCAGCAGATCGACAAAGCCGATTAGGCCGGTCAGCGGGCTGCGGAGATCGTGGGCCACGGTGTGCGCGAAGGCGCCCAGCTCCAAGTTCCGCGCCACCAGATCAGCAGCGCTCTGCCGTAGCTGCTCCTCCGCCTGCTTGATCTCGGTGATATCTGCAAGCGCCGCCAGACTGCCGGTCAGTACCCCGCCCTGATAGAGCGGCTGGATACTGCCCAACACCGGGACACGCTGCCCGTCACGGCGCACCAACACCGTCTCGAACCGCGCCGCCTCGGCCGATGACGGCAGATCCTCGGCGAACAGCATCTGGCAGGATCTCCCCACCAGCTCCTCAACTTCATACCCCAACATCGCGACGGCAGCCCGGTTGGCAAACGTCACCTGCTGTGCCTCACTCATCACCAGAATCGCCTCGGCGACGCCCTGGACGATCCCTTCGTTGAACTCCTTGAGATAGGCCGTCTCATCCGAGAGCCGCGCGTTGGCCAGCGCCACCGACACCTGGCCGGCGATCGCGCTGAACTGGGCCAGATGCTGCCCATCGAAATCCGGCTGGTCCGGTCGATTGATCGCCGTCATCGTGCCCATCATCGTGCCCTGGAAATACAACGGCACGACCAGAATCGCGCCGCTGCCGTCGGCGGCACGCCGGCTCCGTGCCGCGACGCTCTCGCGTGGATCAGGCAACCCCTTCGGCGAGATCACCGGCTGCACGCGTCCCACCACCCACCCTGTCAGCCCCTCCATCAGCTCCGCATACACCGGCTCGGCCAGAACAGCAGCGCCGGGGCCGGCGGCGGCGAAGAACGTCACACTTTCGGCATCGGGGTCGAGCATCACCGTCATCACGCGGTCCGCGAGCAGGGCCTCTGCCACACTCTCGGTCGCCACCTCCAGCATATCCGGGATATCCTCGCTGGTGATCAGCGAGCGCGTGGTCCGGTAGAGCGCCTCCGTCTTCGCCAGAGCGTCGCGGAGCTGCGCCTGGGCCGATTCACGCTCCACAATCTCAGCCTTGAGCTGATCATTGACCGCATCCAACTCCGCGATCAACTGTTCCCGCGCCGTCACCTGGCGCTGCAGACGTCGCGTCGTATCGCGCAGCCGCAGATGCGTCCCCACCCGGGCCAACACCTCGTTCAAGTGCAGCGGCTTGGAGACGTAATCCACACCACCGGCGGTGAAGGCCTTCACCTTGGACTTCTCATCGTTCAGCGCGCTGATGAAGATAATCGGGACATCCTGCGTGCGAGGATCCGCCTGGAGCCTCTCGGCGACCTCGAAACCATCCATCTCCGGCATCATAATATCGAGCAACACCAGATCCGGGGGCGACGCGAAGGCCGACGCCAGCGCCTCCTTCCCGGACGTCACGGACTCGGCACGATGGCCATGCATCGTGATCATATGCGTCAACAACTTCAGACCCATCGGAGAGTCGTCGACGATCAGAATCTCGCGTTCGGGCTCATCACTCTTGGCGTTGACCATCTCATGCTCCCGTCTCTTGGGATCTCCGGGCACTGAATCGAGTTGGTGATGCATGCATCGGCTACCTTGGCGAATTGACTCAGTGTATACCGATAGGGCCGGGGGTCAAACGATGTTTGGGGACTTCGTGACACTCTGCGCGGGGCCAACATGCGGCCCAACAGGAGTTCCGAGTTCAGTGAGCCCGGACTCGTCCCCGTAGGTCGCACCTGGTCAGGTGCGACCCGATCTTCAGGCTGCAGATCTCACCACCCCGCCTGTCCCAACCCCCGCGCACGTGTGCGCGCCGCAGCCATCCGCGCCGCCTCAGTGATCGCAGCCACCATACTGTGCTCGGTCGCGATGCCCTGCCCCGCGATGTCGAAGGCTGTGCCGTGGTCCGCCGAGGTGCGGATCACCGGCAGGGCCGAGGATGAAACCTTTGGATTGGCCTCCCCA
>CBFCZM010000132.1:0-7225 GCA_965602565.1 uncultured Anaerolineae bacterium | reverse complement strand
GAACTCAGATGGACGATGCGAAGATCCAACGCAGGATCACGCCCGACAGCCAGGCGACGGTCAGCGCGCCAAGAGAGATCAGGGCATTCTTGAGAAAGCGTCCGACCGTCAAGTGTAGATTGTGCTCCCACAACCAGCCGAGGAAGCGGCGCTCAGCGAAATGAGCCGGCACACGGTGACCGCGCTCACGTGCGATTCGAGCCTGTGTGACACCTTGACTGAGCGACGACTCGACCCACATGACGTAGCCGGCCCACAGGATGCCCAAGACGACCCACCCGACTATGTCCGCAAGACGGTATTCACTTTGTCTCAGATGGGCGAGGGCTGATACGTAGCGGACGTTGACGTGGATGCGCAGCATTGCCAGGGCACTGAGAGCGGCACAGATGACGGTCAACACGAAAGCAATGAGGTAGTCCAGCCAGTCACGGAATTTGAGTTTACCCAGTAGTTCCATATGCGTATTGCTCCACACTTCTCGTCTATGTCAAATGGTGGCTCACGGACGCAGCTTGCCACAGCGCGCCCTCGCCAGAGTATACCCCAGAACAACAGTCAGTCCGGCGACTCCCAGTACCTGTCGTACTACAACTCGAACCATCCCGGACAGCCCTGACCGCAGCCCCTGCAATCCGGCCTCTCACACGCTTGTAGAACCGACCGGGATGGTGAGGATCCCGGGCGGCCAGCGCATAGGATCTTCTCTCTTCTCACGACACGATACAGACCTACCCACAGACCTGCGTTGACAAGCAGTGCCTACATGCAGATCTGCATGTAGGTTGGGCCGTCGTGCCCGACCATCTGCTCGACGGTACAGGGTGCTATTCTCGAAGTAGCCAGGTCATCTTCGCGAAGCACTCAGTTGCCTGGAGGGGAGACCGACCTATATTCATCATACTGCAATACAAGAGGAGACCGGATGACAATCACAACCATCATGCCAACAACCACTGCGTCAGGGCCCAAGGGGGAGACGCTCGCGTGAATGCAACGACCGCCAAGACCCAACCACAATCCGCATCCGCCACCACCAACGTCCCCCTGGTCGCCGTCCTTCTCATCCTGGACAGCCTGCACTTCGTCTTCGCCCGGATGCTCCTGCCCCACATTGAACCCGGATCTTCGGTGATGTACGTCCTGGCTATCAGTACAGTCGAAGTCGGCATCTTCGGCCTGGCTACGCGGCGATTGGGCTGGCAGCCGGCCAAGCAGCACTTCCGGCTATTTCTGGCGATCGGCCTGCTCATCGCGGCGAGCACCGCGATCAATTACGAAGCCGTGGCCTTCATCGACCCCGGCACAGCCTCGCTGTTGAGCCAGACATCGGTGTTGTTCAGCCTCGGCTTCGGCCTCCTATGGCTCAAGGATCGCCTGTCGCGCGCCCAGATGGGCGGCGCCTGCCTGGCCCTCATCGGCGTCTTTGTCATCACCTTCCAGCCGGGCGACTATCTGCGGCTCGGCTCGCTCCTGGTCGTCGGCTCATCGCTGATGTACGCCCTGCATGCAGCCCTGACCAAGCGCTTTGCGGGCGATATCGATCTCGTCAGCTTCTTCTTCTTCCGCCTGCTCTTCACCACCGGCGTCCTTTTGGCCATCGCGGCGACACGCGGCGTGCTCGTCTGGCCCACACCGCGGGTTTGGCCCCTGATCCTGCTTGTCGGTACGGTGGACGTTGTGCTGAGCCGCACGCTCTACTATCTCGCCCTTCGCCGCCTGACGATGAGCATCCACACGTTGGCGCTCACATTGACCCCCATTGCCGCCATCCTCTGGGCGCTGCTCTTCTTCCGCACGCTGCCGTCGCTCCAGCAGATCCTGGGCGGTATCGCCGTGATCACGGGTGTTTGTGTCGTCTCCCTCAACGCCTCGCACAGCACAAACCAAGTCCCCAATCGGGAGTGAGTGTTGATGAAACGGGATTTTCCTAAGCTACACAAAGACGTTGTGTTCGGGCGCTCGAACGGGCGTGACAATAGGCGCATCATCTGGCAACCGCGGATTGGCTGCTGGTATACGGACAAGAAGTTCGCCGGGGAGGAGTTCCCGGCCCCCTTCACGGGTATGGAGTTCCACGACCTCTATCGCGAACTCGACTGCTCGGCACGCCTCTACGAGTTCAACAGCTGCTTCCAACGGGCTGAACACCCCGGCGTCACCTGGAGCGACGAACAGCTCAACGCGACCGACACCAAGACCATCATCCAAACACCGGTGGGCGAACAGATCCGGGTGCTGCGCACCACCGACAGCAGCTGGCACACCTTCACTGTGAAGTGGGAGGTCGAGACCGAGGAGGAGCTCAAGGTTGCTGCGTGGCGTGAGGAGAACGCGACGTGGGAATGGGACCAAGAGCAGTTCGATCACCTCCAGGCCACAATCGGTGATCTGGGCGCACCGACGATGTTCATGCCCCGCATGAACGTCCAGAGCCTCTACATCGAGAAGATGGGCAGCCAGAACGGCATCTACGCGATCTACGACTGGGTGGATACCTCAGAGGCGTTCTTCCGCGCGCTCGACGACAACGCTGACCGGTTGATCGATGTCATCAATGCCTCACCCATCGACATCATCAACTTCGGCGAGAACATCCACTCGGGGACGCTGCCGCCGCGCTGGTTCCGGAGATACCACCTGCCCGAGTGCCGGCGCCGCGCCGAGCGTCTGCACAGCGCCGGCAAGTTCGTCTGCTCGCACTGGGATGGCGACGTCAGACCCCTGCTCCCCTTCGCCACGGAGACCGGGCTGGACGGTATCGAGGCCATCACCCCTGCCCCGCAGGGCGATGTGACCCTGGAAGAAGTGAGGGAAGCACTGGGCGATGACATGTTCCTGCTCGATGGCCTCCCCGCGATCTACTTCGATGAGACCTTCTCCGTGGAGACCTTGATCAACTGCACGGAGCGCATCATCGAGCTCTTCGCACCCAAGCTGGTCCTGGGTATCTCGGACGAGATCTCGTCGACCGGTGATCTGGAGCGGATCCGCGTGGTCGGTGAGATTGTGGATGCGTACAACGCGAGTGTGGGCTAGATACTGGATACTGGATGTTGCATAGGATGGTCCAGCCACCGGATACCTTGCTGCGCGGCAAGCTTGCTCGACGCGCCCTTCGCCACCGTCATTTCGAGCGGAGTCTACGTAGTCGAGAGATCTCAGGTTGTTGGGCATGTATGATTCCTCGACTTCGCCCTCCGCTGCGCTTCGGGCTGCGCTCGGCATGACGGAGTACCCAGCGATTTTGGAAAGTGTCCGGCAGCTAGTATGATGGTTGCACTACCGCTGGCTAGATGCATCATGGGTACCGGTAACAACTCAAAGGAGACAGAGGATGACAGAGAAGAATCGGTTCGAGGAGTCGTTTGACGGCAAGTTGGCCAAAGGGTGGACGTGGATGTGGGAATCCCCCGAGGCGTGGCGCGTTGGGGACGGTGTGCTCCACGTGAGGGCGTTGCCGGGCACCCTGTGGGGAGAACAGAACAACGCGCACAACATCCTGATACGGCAGGAGACACAGGTCGTGGCAGGATTGACCAGCGAAGTTTCCGTCACCAATGCCCCCATGCTGCAGGGCGAGCAGGCCGGGCTCATCTGGTTCATCGACGAAGCCCATTACGTCAAGTTGGTCAAGGAAAACCTGGAGGGGACCGAGTGGATCGTGCTGGCCCGCGAGGAGGACGACAAGGGTGTGCTCGTGAGCAAGCTCGCCATCGACGCCAACAGCGCCCGCCTGCGACTCAGCTATGCAGACGGCAAGCTGACCGGTGAACGGATGGCCGCAAATGAGGACACCTGGCAGACCGTCGGCGAGTGCGCCGCTCTGTCCGGCACAAGCGTGCGCCTCGGCGTCTTCGCGCACGGCGGACCCGAGGAAGAGGAACACTGGGCGGAGCTTTGCAGGTTCTGCAGCTACGCAACAGAGGCATAGCCGGCATGTTGAACGCAAAGTGGATCTGGACGGGGCAGGAAGACAGCCACCGGTACAACCAGACCATCGTCGCACGCAAGGTCTTCTCAGCCCCAGAGACCCGGCGCGCCGTGCTGCGCATCACCGCGGACAGCGCCTACCGGTGTCTCATCAACGGCGTATGGGTGAACGACGGACCTTGCCGCGCCTGGCCCGAACATTACCAATATGACGTGATCGATGTCGCCGGCTATCTGCGCGCAGGGGACAACGAGATCAAGATCATCGCCAAGTACTGGTCCACCGGCACCTTCCACCAGGTGCCACGTCAGGCCGGGCTGCTGGCGCAGCTCGACCTGACAGACGGCGACGGCAACGTCACGACCGTGACAACCGATGGCAGTTGGGAGGCGTCTGTCTGCCCGGCGTGGCGTGTCGACACACCCAAGGTCAGCATCCAGATGGAGCCCCAGGAGGACTACGATGCACGGCTTGAGCAGGCGCTGGTCTTTGCGCCCGCGGCAGTCCTCTACGCCGCCGAGGAAGGGCCGTGGCAGGATCTGCATCCGCGTGACGTATCGCTGCTGACCAAGAAGCCCTTCTCCTTCCACGCTATGCTCGGGGCGAACCTCGTCGCGCGACGAGATGACCTCCACTTCTGTCTGCCTGCCGCCCGGCTTGCACACCCGGATCTGATCGAGGCCAACCGCAACACTATGATGGCCGGGGGCATGGCGACGGTGCTTTCCGTGGAGGAGGCAGCTACGGTCGGCTTCGCGACAGAGGGTATGCAGGTGAGCATCGACGGGCGCGCCGTCGATACAGCGCCCTGTGCCCTGGCCCCCGGGGACCATCTCCTGGTGGCCTTCGTCTCCGATGCCGTAGGCCACATCAAAGAGAAGACCCTGCGCATCGTCGACCCGCCGGCGGGGCTGCAATTGACAAATCCGGTGGGGGCTTCGAACTCACAGAGTTCACCGAACCCTTGGTGCTACATCGCATTCCCGGAGTTCGACTACGCCGGTGACGATATGCGGTGGCCTCCCCAGGGACGTGTCGAGCAGCTAGCGCAGCAGCTTGAGGCCTACCAAGACTGCATCGACGAGCTCGGCAAGGCAGCGACCGGCGTCGCCGTATTCGCGACGACCCTCGGCGACCGCGCCAAGGCCTTGCCCGCCGATGAGATGTTCGTTGCCGACACCCACTGGCGCTTCCTTACACGAGAGAAGCTTGCCAAGGCCGGCGACCTCATCGAGAATCCCGCCGGCCTGCTCTACGACAACGCCGAGGTCACCGTCGTGCATCCGAGCAGTGACGGTGACGTGGAATTGGTGCTGGATCTGGGTGAGCAGAACATCGGTTACTATGATCTAGAGCTGATCGCGGAAGCGGACGTCGAGATCGACATCTACGGCGTAGAGTACATCGCCCCCGACGGCACGATCCAACACACGTGGGGCAACCGCAACGGCCTCCGCTACATCACGCGGGAGGGGGTCAACCGCTTCACATCGTTCAAGCGGCGGTCCGGACGCTACATCTTCGTCACGCTGCGCAACCAACACGCCCCTGTCCGTATCCGCAAACTGCAGCTGATCGAATCAACCTACCCGGTCAATACCAAAGGTACCTTTCGGTGCAGTGATGAGACGTTGACGCGCATCTGGGATATCTCGGCGCGAACGCTGAAGCTCTGTATGGAGGACACGTTCACCGACTGCCCGCTGTATGAGCAGACGCTGTGGGTCGGCGACGCGCGCAACGAGTCGGTCTTCGCCTACCCCGTCTTTGGCGCCACCGATATCGGGCGGCGCTGTGCCACGCTGGCGGCACAATCGCTGGAACGCTACCCCATCGTCGGATGCCAGGTCCCCTCGGGATGGGACGTCTTGCTGCCGGCCTGGAGCTTCCTGTGGGGTATCTCCGTCTGGGACTACTACGAGTTCACCGGCGACACATCCTTCGTCAAAGCTATGTGGCCCGCCGTGATCCGCAACCTAGAGGGGGCAGCCGCATTGCGCGATGCCGAGTACGGGCTCTTCAAGGGACCATTCTGGAACATGTTCGACTGGAGCGGCATCGACGACAATCACGAGATCGTGCTCCACAACAGCATGCTCTTCGTCGGCGCGGTCAATGCGGCGATCGAGTGCGCCAAAGTGCTGCACGATGCCGACCGCATAGTCTGGCTTGAGGAACTGCAGGACGAGCTTCGGACGAGCATCAATCGCCTGTGGAACCCCGAGGCTCGCAGCTATCCCGACAGCATCCACGAGGACGGCACCATCAGCACCTCCACGTCGCAACACACCAGCTTCCTGGCCTTGCTCTACGACATCCTCCCCGAAGACAACATCGCCGACGCGCTGGAGAATATGCTCCGGCCGCCGGACGGCATGATCCAGGTGGGTTCGCCGTTTGTGGTGCTGTACTACTATGAGGCGCTCGAGAAGGCCGGATTGCCCGACGAGATCATCGCGTCGATCCGCAGAGCCTATACCCCAATGCTGGAAGCCGGTGCGACGACGGTCTGGGAGATCTTCTCGGACGGCGTCTTTAGTCCGGGAGCCTTCCCTACCCGCAGTCACTGTCACGCCTGGTCCTCGGCCCCCGTGATCTATCTGAACCGCCTGATCCTGGGCATCACCTCAGCCGAGCCTGCTGGCCGCACCTACGAGATCAGCCCGCGGCTGGGCGGCCTCGCTTGGGCCGAAGGCACCGTGGTCACTGCTCTGGGGCCCCTGCGCGTCTCCTGCCGCTCCGAAGGGCCCACCTTGGACATCCAGGTGGCCGCCCCGAGCGGCACCGAAGTCCGGTACGTGGCGAACGACACCCACAAAAACACCAAGGTAACATTCACCGTCCGAGCGGCACCCTGAGCATTGCCAACCCATCCGCTGGCAGCTCACAACAATACACGCAGTCGAATGGAAGCGCTTCAGCGGGCCCGGCCTCCGCGCAGACGTCCATGTAGGTCGGGGCGTCGTGCCCGACCCTCTGCTCGACGGTACAGGGCGCCATTCTCGAAGTGTACGTCAGATTCGCCAGCGCACGTGTGCGCGCACACCACGCAGGACGAAAACGCAGCGCGAAGAGCAGAGCGGGCAAGATGCCGGGCATTCTGACGCACCCGGTCCGCAGAGTGGATCCTATGTAGGTTAAGCTGTTAGCTTGACCATCTGCGCGACGGCCCAAGGTACTGTTTTCAGAGTAGACGCCATGTCCGCAATCGGACACCATGCAAGCATGAAAATGCAGTGCGCAGGGCGGAGGGCGGACTGGGGTCCGCGCGAGCGCGATAACGTGGGCATG
>CBFCZM010000131.1:0-7268 GCA_965602565.1 uncultured Anaerolineae bacterium | reverse complement strand
GATCGGATCAAATGAGCCGGGATACACCGCTGTACGCATCGTTAACTCGCCTCTCAGCCCTAGCTGAGATCTCCGGAATCCTGCCAGAGACTGTCGACCTCGGCGCGCAGAGCCCAGTGCGCTCGCTCGGTCAGATCAGGATCTGCCTCAAGCAGCTCCTCCGCCAGCTCGCGGACCTCGTGCAGCAGCCGCGTATCGGCAAATGCCGCCATCGGAAGCTCGGGGAATCCGCTCTGCCGCGTGCCCAGGAATTCGCCGGGACCGCGCATCTCCAGGTCCTTCTCAGCCAGCACAAAACCATCGTTGGTGGACTCCAATGCCTGCAGACGCTCAACAGCCGTGGCTGTGGCACTCTCCGCCAATAGCAGACAATGCGACTGGTGGCTGCCCCGCCCTACGCGCCCGCGGAACTGGTGCAGTTGTGCCAGCCCAAACCGATCCGCACCATCGATCAACATGACTGTGGCATTTGGGACATCGATGCCCACCTCGACGACGGATGTCGCCACCAGAACGTCCAGCTCCCCGGCCGAAAACTTGACCATCACCGCGTCCTTCTCATCGGGTCGCACACGCCCGTGCAGCAAGCCCACCCGCAGGTTTGGGAAGACATCGCGCTGGAGCCGCTCAACCTCGTCGACCGCAGCACGCGCATCGATCTTGTCCGAGGCCTCAACCAACGGATAGATGATATAGGCCTGCCGGCCCTTGTCTACCTGGCTCTGGATAAACGTATACGCCCGGCCTCGCTCCCGGGGATGCAGGACACGCGTGCGGATGGGCAGCCTGCCCGGCGGCATCTCGTCCAGGATGGAAACATCCACGTGACCCCACACAGTCAGTTCCAGCGAGCGCGGGATTGGCGTGGCCGTCATCAGCAGCAAGTGGGGGTCGGTTCCCTTGTCGCGCAGCGCCCGGCGCTGGTCGACGCCGAACCGGTGCTGTTCATCGATCACCGCCAAAGCCAGATCCCCGAACGCGACAGCTTCCTGGATCAGCGCATGCGTACCCACCACGATCTGCAGGCTGCCGTCGCCCAGTCCCTGGGTGATCGCACCCCGGTCAGCACCCGGCGTACTGCCGGTCAGCAATCCCACGGTAGGCCGTGGGGCAGGGAAGGACTCAAACAGCGCCGTAAGCGCCCTGAAGTGCTGCTCCGCCAGGATCTCCGTCGGTGCCATCATCGCCGCCTGGCAGCCCTGATCGGCTGCCAACGCCATCAGCTGCGCGGCGATCACGGTCTTCCCCGATCCGACGTCCCCGTGGAGCAAGCGGTTCATCGGCTCTCCCTTCGCAAGGTCGCTCAGCATCTCCTCCAGCGACCGGCGCTGAGCCCCGGTCAGTTCATACGGCAACGCTGCCGTCAGCGAGACCACACGAGCTCCATCAGCCTCGATCTGACGGCCTGCCCGGGACTTCCACAGCCGCTTCTGCCGCACCAGCCCCAACTGCAGATACAGTGTCTGCTCAAAGGCCAACCGGCGGCGCGATGCAGCCAGGTGCTCCTGGCTGTCAGGCAGATGTACGCCCCAGAGCGCCCGAGACAGCGACAGCAGGCCGTAGCGCGATCGTATGTCGCCGGGCAGCGCATCGGGGACCCGATCAGCCCAAGCACTTAGTGCACGCCGCATCGTGCTACGCAGCCAGCGCTGTGTCAGCCCTTCCGTTAGTGGATAGATCGGCTGAATCCTGGCGTTGGTGACGTCAGTTCGTCCCACTGTCTCGCACTCAGGCGAGGTCATTGTGAGGCGGCCAAGATACTCACCGACCTTGCCGCTCACCAACACCTGTGTTCCGGGTTGGATGCGATTCACCATCCCGCGCCCTTGTGGGCCAAACCAGGACACTTCCATCGTGCCGGTTGTATCCGACAGAATCGCCCGGAACAGATACTTACGCGTGTGTGTCGTCCTGCCAGCTGCCTCCCAAACCGTGGCCAACACGCTCACACGCTCCCCGTACACCAGTCGATCGATGGTCTTCAGCTTGGAGTAGTCCTCGTAACGGCGCGGCATATGGGTAACGAAGTTCCCGATGGTCGTGATCCCCAGGTTGTCCAGTAATGCGCCACGTTTCTCGCCAATGCCCGAGATCAGAGTCACTGGCGCATCCAGCCCCCGCCCCGAGCGATCCGGCGTCTCGTCCAGCTCTGGCACAGGCAACCCAGACTCGGCCGGAGTCGTGGTCCGAACCTCTGCCGGAACTTGCTGAGACTCAGCCGTCGCCTCACTCACTTGCGCCGCTTCCACGGCATCCGCAGCCGCGACCTCCGCAGCCGCAGCTTCCGCAGCCGCAGCTTCCGCGGCCGCGGCTGTAGCAGATACCTCTGCGGCAACAACAGCAGGAGACTCCGCAGCGGCAGTCTCCCCGGGTCCCGCCCGGAGCATCTCGCGGAGCGTCCCAACCATTTCCTGGCGCGATACGACATCCGAGGCACTGTAAGCATTCATCAGATCTGCGACACTCTCGATCCAGCCTCGCGCATCTTCGCCGAACATCTCTCCGGCCTGCCGGCGCCAGGTGCCAGCGTAGCCGGCCAACCCTCCGGCCACCGCCCGATCCTGGTGGTGATAGTCACGGGTCTCAAGATCCAGCATCTTGCCTAGTGTTTCCAGGGGTCTAGCCATTATCTCTCCCAACCTCAAACAGGCGCACTGGTCGGTCTGGCGGCTGTGATCCAGCACACAGCAGCAAGCCGGACAGCGTGCGCCGACGCGTGCGCCGACGTGTCGGCCGACGTGTCAGCCGACGCCGTGTCACAGTCAAGCACATCAAGAGCAATCGGACATTACAAAGGCTACGCCCACGCAACCTGGCCCAACGTGCGCAGCGAAGGCGGGACCCACCTTGACCACCGGGATCTCCAGCTTGGGCAGCAAGGCAGAGAACTCGTCCTCAAGCTGTGCAACCGAAGCAGCGGAGGCCCCTGAATGGAGGATGGCCAATCGCTCCAGCGGAAAAGCGTTCTTCGCCTGGAGTACTACAGACTGCAGCCCGCGCCGGTGCGTCCGCAAACGCCCTAACTGCCGCACCTCGCCGCGCTCAAGCACAATCAAGGGTTTGATGCTCAATAGATTCGCCACGCCGCTTGAGATCCAGCCAACACGCCCACTGCGCCGTAGATAATCTATGGAATCAATCACACCCAGGATGCGGGTCCGCGCCCGCAACGACATCACCTGATGGATGATCTGCGGGACAGGCACGCCGTCGGCGAGCAGTTCTGCTGCACGCACCACCAGCCAGCCCAGCCCCATCGAAACCTGTTTCCCGTCAACCACGTGGACCCGTGCTTCGCTGAATTCCAGCGCCGCGATCAGCGCGTGGCCGTGACGATCGCGATAATCTCCTCAGCCCCCTCAGCAACCAGCTGCGCATAGGCTCGCGCGAACTCCTGAGGCGCGGGCGCCGCCGTCGTAGGGGGCACCCGCATCTGCGGAAGCTCGCGATAGAACCAATCGCGATCGAGCGTAGCGTCGTCCAAACGCGTCTCGCCATTGAGCGACACATGAATCGGTACAACGCCGAGCTGAAACCGCGTTACGTAGCCCTGGGGCACGTCGGCTGCACTGTCGGTGAGGATACGCACGCGCCGTTCCACGCCTACCGCCACACACCCTCGTAGATCACCAAGCCCAGCCCCTCCGGCCCAACGTGGGACGCGACAATAGGATCGTAAGCAATGGTCGGGATCTCCACCGACGGCGAGGCCTGCTCCAACCGACCCATCAGATCCAGCACCTCACTGTCCGGCGTCCTGTAGGCGTGGCAGATGACCAGCCGCTGGATTCGCGAGAACTCGGAGGCAAACTCCACCAGTTTATCCAGGGCTCGCTCCGGGCGCCGGCTTTTCTCCATCGGGACGACATCCCCATCCTCCATCTCGATGAATGGGTGGATCTTGAGCATAGCACCCAGGATCGCCTGCGTCGACGTGATCTTTCCGCTGCGGTAGATGTAATCCAGCGTATGCGAGATCATCACCATGTAGATGCGGGGAATCATCCCCCGAATCAACCTCACGACCTCCGACAGCGGAAGATCCCCACGCTGCAGGAGTTCGCCCGCTCGCTCCAGCAGAATTCCCAATCCCACAGATACGGACTGGGAGTCGAGGATAGTGATGTCACAGCGCCCCATAAAGTCACGTGCTGCAGTTCGCGCGTTGAGCACCACGGGGCTCAGCCGCCCCGATGAAAGAATCACCAGCATACGATTGGTCCGATACAGCGAGCGTTCAAAAGCTGCGCGAAAATCGTCCGGAGATGGCCCTGCGATCTCTATTGGCCCCCGCGTTTTGCGCGACTCAGTCAGAAGGTCGATATGTCCCGGGGTCTGCTGATCGTACATGAAGCTCTTGCTGCCTACCCGCGCCACGATCGGCAGTGCTGTAATGCTCAGCTCACGTAGCCTCTCTATCGGCAAGATTGCCGTGCCGTCCGTGATGATCTGTATCTGAGAGTTCCCAGCCACGCAGATGCTCCTGACCTAGATTATGAGCTAACGAAGAATAAATGCAAGTAGCGCAGGCTAAGGCCGCCAATCAACACGGGATCAGCATCCGGTTGACACTGGCCCTGCAAAACTCTGGCAGCGGCACCGTCCCATCAAGGCCAGCCGCCTGGGCCTCAGCGTCACTCTATCGAGATGATATAGGGATAGTGAGGTTGGCCCCCCTCAACTATCTCAAACTCCAGGTCCGCGTAGACTTCCGCGAGCTGATCGGCAAGCACCTGAGCCTGAGACGCAACAACCTGTTCGCCGCAATAGAGGGTCACCAGTTCGCAGCCGTCAAGGTCAGCTTCGGCGAGCAGCCAGTGCACGGCCTCATCAAAGGACTCTGCATCGACCACAAGCTCATCATCCAGCAGGCCGATCGCATCACCCTCGTGGACCTCGATCCCGTTGAGCTGCACTTCACGCGTCGCCCACGTGACCTCACCCGTGATCACTTCGAGCGAGGACTCCTCCATCGCCTCCGCATTTGACGCCAAAGAGACGCCCTGATCCAGCGCCAGCAAAGCCGAAACGCCCTGGGGAATGGAGCGAGTGGGCACAACCATCACGCGCTTCTCGCTCACCTCGACTACCTGCCGAGCCGACATCAAGATGTTCTTGTTGTTCGGCAGGATGATAACCTGGTCCGAAGCCGTCTGCTCCACAGCGTCCAGGATCTGGGCCGTACTCGGGTTCATTGTCTGGCCACCCTCGACCACACCGGTAGCGCCTAGACTGCGGAAGACATTGATCAGTCCCTCACCGGCTGCCACTACGACGACGCCGATGGCCGGCGGCGTCTCCGAGACCAATAACCCTACCGGCACCCGCAAGGTCGGCTCCGCCTGTTGGCGTGCAGCTCGCGAAGCGCTGTAGGCCTCGTACTGAACCTGCATATCCTCGACCACAACGTCTCTGATCGACCCAAACTGCGCACCAAAGCTGATCGGCTTGCCGGGGTCCGCCACGTGAACGTGGACCTTGACAGCAGATTCGTCCCCTACGGTGAGGGGGCAGTCCCCCATAGCTGCGATACCGGCGCGCATCTTGGCAACATCGATGTCTTTCCCCATGGCGATGAACTGGACATCATAGGGATAGTTGCTGTCAAACTGCAGGAGTTCATCCCCCTCAGGGTGAACTTCCAGATGGAGATGCGAGAGATCTCTCTCGTGAGCCACCAGCTCGGTCACCGGCAGACCCTTGAGATCGCGCAGCATCCCTTCGAAGATCACGTACAGTCCCTGGCCACCGGCGTCCACGACACCAGCCTGGCGCAGCACCGGAAGCAGCGACGGCGTTCGAGCAACGGATGCCTTCGCGCTCTCGACCATACGCTCGAGGATTTCCACGATATCGTCCGTCTCCTCGGCGGCGACCGCCGTCTCCTCGGCGACATCCCGCACCACGGTGAGAATCGTGCCCTCGACGGGCTTCACCACACCTTTGTACGCCGTCTCGGAAGCCACACGCATCGCCACAGCAATGGTTTCGGCCGTGAGAGCGGGATTTCCATCCAGTCCGTGGGCGAAGCCTCTCCAGATCTGTGACAGGATCACACCGGAGTTGCCGCGCGCGCCCATCAACGCCCCGTGCGCCACCACTGACATCAGCTTGCCAGCATGCGGTTCCCCCATGTCGGCAATCTCATCCCATACCGACGTCATGGTGAGTGTCATGTTGGTGCC
This sequence comes from uncultured Anaerolineae bacterium, assembly GCA_965602565.1. Classification (GTDB taxonomy): domain Bacteria; phylum Chloroflexota; class Anaerolineae; order B4-G1; family SLSP01; genus PWVB01. The sequence continues at coordinate 1,083 of CBFCZM010000131.1, read as the reverse complement.
GGTATCACCATCAGGCACGGGGAACACGTTCAGTGCATTGATAGGCTCCTGGTGCTGGCGCAACCAAGACAATGCAGCCAAGACCAGCGGCTTCAAACGGTGCCCATCCAGAGTACGGATCACTTCACCTTCTGGTACGCCCACAGTGGAATCCTCCCTAGCCAAGATCGCTCACTCGCAGCGCCTGAACGTGGACAGTCACCTCGGCAACAGGCAGTTCAAGCGCTCGCTCGACCTGGTACTTCACCACGTCCTTGATGCTCTCGGCCACACTGGAAATGCGCGTCCCGTACTCGACCACGACATAGAGCTCGACCGTGATCTCGCCATCGCGTACCGTGACATCCACACCGCGTTTCCGGTCGGTGGACAGTATGTCGGCCAGACCCATGGCGAAGTTCCGGGGTACGGTCCCAACGACACCGTAGCATGTCTGGACAGCCTCACTGACAATCGAGGCAATTGCAGCCTGTGCTACGTCGATCTTACCTCTGGCCTCTAGCGTATCGCTCATCATCCCTCCCACAGTTGATTCTTACAGCCTTTGTGGTATGATAGCCCAGTCATCGAAAAGAAGAGGTGAATTATGGCAAAGTGCGAGATCTGTGGAAAGAGCCCAATGTTTGGGCACAACGTAAGTCACTCGAAGCGTGCAACCAAGCGAATGTTCCGTCCGAATATCCAGCGCAAGCGCGTGATGGTCGATGGTGAATACCGTCGGATTCATGTCTGCACCCGCTGTATTCGAACGCTGTCCCGTGGAGAGCGATAGACTTCGCAAGGTCCACATAGCGAGATGGGACTCCATTCGCCAGGAGCTGCGCGAATGGAGTCTTTTTTGTATCTGCGTTCTGCCGCATTCCTCATGCGCCTGCCACCGCCCCGCGCAACGCGTGGATAGCTGCAGCCACCCCCTCGGGCGCCGAGTAGATCGCCGAACCGGTCACCAGCGTGTCCGCACCGTGTGCAACCGCCTGCGGGGCCGTCACCGTATCCATGCCCCCGTCTACCGAAAGCCAAGCGGACAGATGGCCTCGATCCAACATCTCTCGGAACTCAGCTCTATCCATCATCTCTTTATAC
>CBFCZM010000130.1:0-7304 GCA_965602565.1 uncultured Anaerolineae bacterium | reverse complement strand
AAGAGTCAGGAAGGCTCACGATTCACGATTCAGGTTTCTGGAGAGCAGGTGAATCGTGCAACATCCTCAAAAGTCAAGAGTCTTGAGTCATGATCTCTCAAGTGACTTGCGCGCCAGGTCGCAGACCGGCTTCAGTTGAGGGCGTGAATCGTGAATGGTGAATCGTGAGTGATCGTCGAAAGCTGAAAGCCACGAGTCAAGCGTCAAGCGTCATGATCTCTGGGTGAGTAGATCATAGTGCCATTGCGGTGGTCTGCGGGTGACGGCTTTTTCGGCGGCAAAGGCCAGGCGCAGCAGTGTGGTTTCTTGCCAGGCGCGGCCAATGGCCTGCATGCCAACCGGCAGCCCGGCCTCACTGTAGCCCACGGGGAAGGAGATGGCCGGCAATCCCGTCAGGTTTGCCGGGGTCGTGAAGCGCATGATCTCCATTAGGCCAGAGAGATCCGATTCGCCACCGCGCAGCGCGGTCTCGGGTATAGGAGGCGCTACCAGGCCTGTGGATGGGGTCATGATGACGTCCACGTTCTCCAGCACGCGGTCGAAGTTGGCCAGCAGCCGCGTCCGCACGCGCTGAGCTTGCACGAAGTCCAGCGAGGTGAACCGGCGCGCCATGGCCAGGTTGATGCGTACATCAAGACCGTGCTCACGATGGTGTTCGGCATACGTGGGAGACAGTGCCTGGGACATCTCGCCGCCGATCGTCACCGTGTGTGCCACGCGCCCGGCCTCCAGATCGGGGATCGTGACCTCGCGAATGCGTGCACCCAAGTCCTCGTACTTCGCCAGCATCGCCTCACAGCGCGTCACAACCTCCGCGGTAGCGTGCCGGAACCAGGGCCAGTAGACACCCAAAGTCAGGCCATCCAGATCCTCCCGGTCCCATCCGGCCAGAGTCGGCGCAGGCTGATGCAGCGACACAGCATCGTTCGGATCAGGGCCGGCCATCACGGCATAGGCCAGCGCAGCATCCGCCACCGTAGCCGCCAGAGGTCCTATGTGGGCAAGACTCCAGGCCAGCGGCGCTGCTCCGTGCTCACTCAGGCGACCATAGGTGGGCTTGAGCCCGACAAGCCCGCAGAATGAAGCCGGGATTCGGATCGAGCCCCCGCCATCTGCACCAACAGCCACCGGGCAGAGCCCAGCAGCGACGGCTGCGGCCGGCCCGCTGGAGCTGCCTCCGGTATAGTGGTCTGGTCCATAGGGGTTGCGCGGTGTGCCATGGATGGTATTCAGCCCTGTCACACCCATGCCGACCTCGTGCATGTTGGCTTTGCCGATCAGCAATGCCCCTGCCGCGCGCATCCGAGCCACGACCGTGGCATCTTCCTGTGCCGGTGTCTCGCTAAGGAACGCTGTGCCCACCGTCGTGGGATAGGGTAGCATATCGAGTTCGTCCTTGACAGCTACCGGCACGCCATCGAGGACGGACAGCGCCCGGCCGGCCAGTATTCGGCGCGATGATCCCTCGGCTTGACGTAGCACATCCTCACGATCGACGGCGATCATCGCTTGTAGCGGTGGGTCTGCACGGTCGGCTGCATCCATCGCGGCAAGCACCCGCTGCGCTACGTCGGTTGGTGTCGTCTCGCCATCGCGGTATGCTTTCGCATAGTCGTGCACGGTCGCGAAACGAAAGCCGGGGCCGGCGGCAATCGGCTCCCGTGGCCACATCTCCGGGGCCAGTGCCCCGGCAGCTTTGGCTGTCGCAGGGTCCGAAGACAAGGCGCCGGTGAAATGGATAGGTCGCAGGGTGGGTGGTTCATCAATCCGCTGTTCTCTCAGCCAAGGGATGCCGGCGGTCTCGAAGAGGCTGGCCGTTGCCAGGCCCCCAAGTGGGCCCTCCAGCACAGCGGCGAAGAGGCGCAATACAAGCCCGGAGAGGTAGGGGAGCTGGACTGACTGGAGGTCGTAGGCATCCGATGAATCGTCTGACATAGTGGGTACACTCCGATCTCGTGGCTTGCCCGTCTTGCTTCTTTACGGCAGCGAGGTCCAGGTGCTGCCGCTGCCGCCAATGCCGTCAAGGCGCACGAGGCTCGCGCCCGCCGGCTGGATGAACTGCACGCCGCCGATCGACTCCTGTACCTGCCGTTGGTAGGTGATGAGGACGGAGGATTCCCCGGTGGTTGCCCAGTCGAGCTCGGCACGCACCTCGGGGTGCTCACGCCAGACTTTGCCGAAGCCGCGGATGGGTTGCTCGTACCCCGGGGGAGGGACAATGCCGGGATCGCTTTCCGGCAGACCCTCGTACCAGGTGTCCTCATAGCGCTGCCAGTCGCCGTCGTTGTAGAGGACGAAGATCCAGTCGTTGCCCTCGATGCCGGGGATCCACATCATCGCGCCGCCCTGGAACGGTTGCTGGGCACCCTGTACGTCGAGGGCTGCAGCTGCCGGACAGATCTGGGGAATCTCGACAGTCGCAGCAAAGAAGTAGGTATGGGTACACGGCCAGTCCAGCGTCACATCCGCGATGGCCTCGCCACCGCCACTCCCGAAGGCCGTGAGTGTGACCTTGGGGTAGTTGTAGAGGGTCGCTGCTACCTCAAAGGTCAGCGTTCCGTCTGGATCGCTATCTCGCCAGATCGGGAACCTGTGCTGCGTGCCCAACACGATGCGTACGCCGCTTGCGCCGGATGTCTCCCACGTGCAGAGCACGTCCTTGCCCCCGCCCGCAGCGTCTGTCAGCTCCACGTCGAAGGAGTCGATACGCAGTCCCGGCGGCGTATCCGTGGGTGTCGGGGTCAGTGTGTCGGTGGGCGGGGGCTCTGGCGTGTTGGTGGGAGGTGGCTCTGGTGTGTCGGTGGGAGTGGGTGTATCGGTCGCCGTGGGGTCGGCGGGCGCTCCCACCGTGGCGGTGGCGGTCTCGGTCGGCGGTGACGCCGGCGGTGTCTCGGTTGGCGTCGGCGTGGGTGTCTCAGATGGTGATGGGGCCGTCGAAGACGGCGTGAGCGTTGGCGTATCCGTCACCGCGACTTGAGGCAGCGGTGTCGGCCTTGACCACAGCAGCTCGGCCAGGCCGCAGCTCAAGCTGAGAGCGCTGAGAGCGAGGACAAGGATCCATCTCGTTGCGCCTCTGTGAGTTGGCATCTCCGGCTCCTCCCGATCTGGGTGCTATCTGATCCCGCACATCGTTGGTTCTCCCTATTCCTAGCACCGATCTGCGTGTTTGTCAATCCCGGGGCGGGCCTCGCCGCATCGACGCGGAAAGCGCCGCGCCGCAGGCGGCGGTACCGGGCCCTCTCTATAGGCATCGTGTGGCGCCAGACGTGACGTCTCCCACCCGCGCTTGCACTGCCATTCCCATCACCTATACTGGCGGGATGAAAATGAAACCAACTACCCGTCTGACGTTGATTGCCTTCCTACTCTTTATGTCCCAGGGGATGACCGGGCCGATCAGGTCGGTCGCATGGCGTTCTATGGGCGCGAGTTATCTCGCCATCGGCTTGCTGGGGACCGTGAGCTCGCTGACCGCGATTGTGGCCAGCCCATTGTGGGGGAGGGCTTCCGATCGCTTGGGTCAGCGACGGGTGTTCCTCACCGGGGGCGTCGGTCTGCTGGCGCTGGCCACGGCTGCGGTGTCGGTCGTGCCTGGCTACGCCTGGCTTTTTCCCGTCTATACTGCTATGTCGGTTGCGCAGGCGGCCTACGCGACCGCAAGTCTGGCGTTGATGGGGGACTGGCTGGAGCACGAGGCAGCCGACCGTCCTGACTCCAGCTCGCGGGGCACGGCAGGCCGGCGTATGGGCACCTACCGTGGACTGTCCTCACTGGGTTTCGGATTGATGGCCTTTGTCTCGGGCTCGATTGCGGATCGCCTTTCGTTGCGAGCGCCGTATGTGATCGGGGCGTTGTTTCTTGCTGTCGCCTTTGTTCTGGCATTGAGTGTCCGCGAACCCGCATCCGAGGGCGACGTGGGGGACGAAGAGGAGCAGCCACCGGGTGTCGCTGCAGGACCTTCCTCCTTGCCTGAGAGTGTGTCTGAGGGAGGGTCCGGGCTGCCCCTGGCGCCTTTGATGGTGGCTGCCTTGCTCTGGTCGTTGTCTTTCGGGGCCGTCTATTCCGTATGGGGTAACTACATGGTTGAGGGAATCGGTTACTCCTCGACGCAGATGACGCGGCTGTGGTCACTCGCTTCCATGTCGGAGTTCCCACTCATGATCCTGGCTGGTTGGTTATCGGATCGTGTGGGGCGTTTGCCGATGCTGGCCGTCGGCTTTATCGCCTGGGCACTGGTGTTTGTCGGCTATCTTGTTTCTCCCACTATGCCCTGGATCGTGCTGATACAGCTCGTGCGTGGCTTCGCGTTCTCTGCGCATACGGCGACGGCGATGACGTACGCAGCCGAGGTCCGAAAGCGCTCGGAGCGGGGGCGGATTTCCGGCCTCTACGGGACCGCGGGTGGGCTGGGCTCGATCCTCGGATCGTCATTCGGTGGCGCTGTCGCTGAGTTCATTGGGTTCCGGGCATTGATCGGATCCGGTGCTGGCATTATGTTCGGTGGTGCGCTCTATCTGGGCGGCGCCACAGTACGCCACGCGCGAAGGCAACGACGAGCCCTCTCATCCTCACCGGAGAGCACGTAGGTCAGTACTTCGAAAACAACCCTCTGTGATACGCTCTGTGGGACCAAGGCCTTTCCCGCTGCCGTGGTGTGGGAGCCCAGGCTTTGGTCCCTTCTGCTCGCCGCACTTCTGCGTGACGCTCAACACAAAGCTGGATGTGCCTGTGTCAGCCCCGACGCAGTTGGGGGGCGCGTTTGTCTCCGGGTAGAAGGGCCAATGGCTTTGTGGACCGCGTGCATCGGAATGCGTGGCATCTTGCCCGCACCGCTTCGAGGGCCCCCAAGTGCGCAGCGGGCGTTGGGAGCAGACTGGTGACGAGTGCCGCGAAGATGCGGGCAAGATGCCCGCGGTCCCGGATCACAGACTACATTACTATGGCGAGAATCGCGCTGCGAATTGACATCGGTTGGCCTGACGTGTATAATTGGCCAGCTTATGATTAGCTAGGCAATAGATGGGCGAGACTAGCGGGAGCGATGATATGGAAACAGACAGGTGTGATGTCGCCGAGCTGGAATTCCAGGTTCATCATCTGTGCCGGCTACACTATAGTCGAGCCTATGCATTGTTGGAGGCCATTGGCCTCTACCGGGGCCAGCCGCCTGTACTCCACGCCCTCTGGGAACAAGAAGGTCTTTCCCAGGCTGACCTGGCTGCGAGGATACACGTCACTGCGCCGACGTTGAGCCGTATGATACAGCGCATGAGGAAGGTCGGTTTGCTGACTACCGAGGATGATCCGGTGGACCACCGTGTGTCACGGGTTTGTCTGACGGATGCAGGCCGTGCGATCAAGGAGCAAGTGCACAGCACGTGGACGCAATTGGGTACGGAGATGCTTGCTGGCTTCACACAGGAGGAGAAGGCGCAGGTGCGCCGGTTTCTGGTGAGGATGGCCGACAACCTGGAGCATGCCGACGGTATGCGGCGCTGCAGCAGAGGTTCCACAGAGTCGGAGTGACGAAAGGACAAACGAACGTATATGGAGCAGATGCGTAGACTGTCTAGGTTCCTTAAGCCCTACTGGATATGGGCAACCATTGGCCCGTTGTTGATGGTTCTTGAAGTCATGATGGATCTGCAGCAGCCCCGCTTGATAGCCAGAATCGTGGATGAAGGCATTGCGCTGGGCCAGATGGACGTTGTCGTCCGGACCGGGGCGAGCATGATCGGTTTTGCGTTTATCGGTGCGCTGGGCGGCATCGGCTGCTCGATCTTTGGCGTGCTGGCCGGTCACGGATTCGGGGCTGATGTACGCGAGGAGCTGTACCGCAAGGTGCAGTCTCTTTCGTTCGCAAACATTGATGAGCTGGAGACGGGCACGCTGGTCACGCGACTGACGAATGACGTGACCCAGATTCAGTCGGCGGTGCTTATGATGCTCCGCATGATGGTTCGAGCTCCTCTGCAGCTGATCGGCAGCCTCGTTATGGCGATTGTGACCAGTGCGGCGCTCTCGCCGCTCTTTGCGGTGATGATCCCAGTAGTAATGATCGTCGTGTGGTTTATCATCAAGCGAGCGTTTCCGTTGTTCAAGCAGGTCCAGGGCAAACTGGACAACCTGAATACGGTGATGCAGGAGAACCTGATGGGCGTTCGCCTGGTCAAGGCCTTTGTGCGCGAGGGCCACGAAGAAGAGCGCTTCCAGGCGGCCAACACTGATCTGATGGCGTTGGCGATCAAGGCCGGGCGTACGGTGTCGATCGGCTGGCCGGCGATGATGCTGATAATCAATATCTCCATTGTGGCCGTGCTGTGGTTTGGTGGCGTACGCGTTGTCGGCGGCACGATGCAGGTGGGCCAGATCATCGCCTTTGTGAATTACCTTATGCGCGTGTTGTTCTCGCTGATGTTTGTGACCATGGTCTTCATGCACTTCTCCCGGGCGGGCGCGTCGGCAGACCGGATCCTGGAAGTTCTGGACAAGGAGCCCATCGTCCAGAACCGATCCGATGCTGTCACGAGCTTCACCAACGTCGGCGGCGATGGCCACGAGAAGGGTTCAAGGCCACTGGGACGGGTGACGTTAGAGTGTCTTACGTTTGCCTACAGCGGTGACGATAGTGAACCAGTGCTCAGGGACGTGACCCTGGTTGCCGAACCGGGTGAGACTGTGGCGATCATGGGTGCAACAGGGTCGGGCAAATCGACGCTGGCACATCTGATCCCGCGCTTCTACGATGTGCAGGACGGGCGCATAGCTATCGATGGGATCGACGTCCGGGACCTCGACAAGATGGTGCTGAGGCGGAACATCGGCGTGGCCTTCCAGATGCCCATTCTGTTCACCGGTACGATCCGCGACAATATCTCCTACGGTCGTCCTGAGGCAACGGACGAGGAGATTGAGGCCGCCGCGCGGATGGCCCAGGCTCACGATTTCATTGTAGGGATGCCGGACGGCTACGACACCGTGCTGGGTCAGCGTGGTGTGAACCTGTCGGGCGGACAGAAGCAGCGGGTTGCCATCGCCCGAGCTCTGGCCACAGACCCCGCTGTGCTGGTGCTGGATGATAGCACCAGCTCGGTGGATGTTGAGACCGAGGCCAGGTTGCAGGCTGCCATGGAGGAGTATTCCCAGGGACGGACGACGTTCTTGATCGCGCAGCGTGTTAGCAGCGTGTTGACGGCGGACAGGATCGTCATTCTGGACGCTGGCCGAATTGCAGCAGAGGGGACGCACACAGAGCTGCTGGCGTCCAGTGAGATCTATCGTGAGATCTACGCGTCGCAGCTTGG